>DATNCB010000178.1:0-3491 GCA_035571715.1 Ramlibacter sp. | reverse complement strand
CGCTGGATCGCCAAGAGCAAGACGCCGGAAATCTTCACAGCCGCCGCGCTGCTGCTGGTCGTGGCCATCGCCGCGTTGATGCAGCTGGTCGGGTTGTCGATGGCGCTGGGTGCGTTCCTGGCCGGAGTGCTGCTGGCCGAGAGCGAGTACCGGCGCGAGCTGGAAACCGACATCGAGCCGTTCAAGGGATTGCTGCTCGGGCTGTTCTTCATCGCCGTGGGCATGAGCATCGATTTCGCAGTGCTGCTCAAGTCGCCCGGCCTGATGGCGCTGATCGTGACCGGCTTCCTGGCATTGAAAGGCCTGGTCGTCTACGCTCTGGCGCTACGCATGGGCTTGTCGATCCAGGACCGGCCGGTGTTCACGCTGCTGCTGGCACAAGGCGGTGAGTTTGCCTTCGTCGTGTTCCAGGCGGCCGCCGGCGCACTGGTGCTTACTGCGCAGACCTCGTCACTGCTCATTGGCGCCGTGGCGGTATCCATGCTGCTCACGCCGTTGCTGCTCGTGCTGATCGACAAATTCGTGCTGCCGCGCTACGCCAACTGCAACACGCCGCAGCTGGAGGAAATCAGCGAGCCGCAGCACGCGCCAATCATCATCGCGGGGTTCGGGCGCTACGGGCAGATCGTCGGTCGCATGCTGGCCGCGCAAGGCATTGCGGCCACCGTGCTCGACCACGACGCCGACATGATCGAGGCGGCGCGTGCCTTCGGCTACAAGGTGTTCTACGGCGACGCCACCCGGCTGGACCTGCTGCGCACGGCCGGCGCCGAAACGGCCAAGGTGCTCGTCATCGCCGTCGACGACACCGAGCAGTCGCTCGCAGTCGTCGACCTGGCGCGCGAGCACTTCCCCCATCTCGAGCTGGTGGCGCGCGCCTTCGACGTCACCCATTGGAACGAGCTGCGGGACCGCGGCGTATTGCGGGTCGAGCGCGAGGTGTTCGAGGCGAGCCTGCGCAGCGCCCGCACGGTGCTCGAAGTACTGGGCTTCACGCCGCATGAGGCCCGGGGGCATGCCATGCGGTTCCGCCGCCACAACCTGCAACTGTTCGAACAGATGTACCCCCATCACAAGGACCGTGCCAAGGTCATCGCCGTCACCAAACAGGGACGCCGGCAACTGGAAGAGCAGATGGCGCAGGAGCGTGCCGAGCGCGAGAAGCGGCGCGCCAGCGCCCAGCAGCCGGCCGGCTGGGACGCCTGAGCGCAGCTCAAAAACTTCGCGCGGCAAATGCCCTAGCGCAGCTAGGCAATTTGCCTAGGCCCGCCCGGACCGGCGATGGTTTCATGGAGGTTCTGCAGCAACGCGAGAACCACATGGATCGCGCCCCAACCGACTTGTCCGAAGCGCTGTCCGCGGCGGCCAATGCGCCGACCGCCCTGGAAGAAGAGCTCGCCAGGGCGCGCATCGAGCTCGCACAGACCCGCGAAAAGCTCGGCGAGACGGCAGATCGCCTCGATCTGCGGGACAGGGAGCTGGCGCAGCTGCGTAGTTCGCACGAATTGGTGGTGTCCACCCTGGACGCCGCCAGCGACGGTATTGCCACGCTGCAGTTCGCGGATGAATCGATCTACTACAACATCCGGTTCGTCGAGCTGTGGGGTATCCCCGAGGACAAACTCTGCGACCTGGACCTCAAGAGCCTGATCGAATTCCAGACGTCGCAGGTCAAGGACCCGCACGAGTGGCACGCCCATACCGAGCGGAGGCGCCTCAACCCGGAGGCCGAGGACCTGAGTGTCGTCGAGCTCAAGGATGGTCGCGTGATGGAGCGCCACGTCATTCCGCAGCGCCTCCATGGCAGGTGCATCGGCAGCGTGATCACCTTCCGCGACATCACGGAGCGCGTGCGCTACGAGGAAAAGATGATGTTCAATCATCTGGTTCTGGAAAATTCCGGGCCGATGTTCTGGATCGACCGGGCCACCGCCGCCCTCACCTATGCCAACCCGGCCGCGTGCAAGCACCTGGGCTATTCGGTCGAAGAACTGCTGGGCATGGGGATCGAGGATGTCGACCTGGACTTCAGCGCCGCCGACCTGTCCCGCCTTGACGACGCCTTGGAAGAGACAGGGCGGCCGGTCACGTTCGAGAGCAGGCATAAGTGCAAGGACGGCTCGATCCGCAACATCGAGGTGACGGCCTTTCGGACCGAGGCGGCTCACCGTGCCATGTACATCATTTCGGTGAAGGACACCACCAGCCTGAAACGGGCCGAGCAGGACCAAAAGCGCCAGCAAGCGACTCTGAAGTCGCTGATCAATTCGATTCCCGACCGGATTTTCTACAAGGACCTTGACGGCCGTTACCTGGGCTGCAACACCGCCTTTGCAGCTGCGACTAGCCGCACGCCCGAGGAAATTTGCGGCCTCAGCGCCTACGACCTGTTCCCTCGGGACGTTGCACACGAAATGGTCGAGCATCAGAAGTCCGCACTGGCTCGGCTCGAAGAGTCCAATCACGAGACCTGGGTGAGCTACCCGGATGGACAGCGACTGCTGTTCGAAACCAAGATCTCGCCGTTGTGGGATGAGGTTGGCAAAGCGCAGGGCGTGCTGGGTGTCAGCCGCAACATCGACGAGCGCAAGAAGATCGAGGAAGAAGTACGCCGCGCCAAGGAAACCGCCGAACAGGCCACGCGAATGAAGTCGGACTTCCTGGCCAACATGAGCCATGAAATCCGCACGCCGATGAACGCGATCATCGGGCTGTCGCATCTGGTCCTGAAGACCGACCTGACGCCGCGGCAGCGCGATTACATCGCCAAAGTCCAGAGTTCGGGCCAGCACCTGCTGGGCGTGATCAACGACATCCTGGATTTCTCCAAGGTCGAAGCGGGCAAGCTGGACCTGGAGCACACCGAGTTCGCACTGGAAAAGCTGCTGGACAACACAGCCAACCTGATCAGCGAGAAAAGCCACGCCAAGGGGCTGGAACTGGTGTTCGATGTGGCCCCGGACGTACCGCCCAACCTGATGGGCGATTCGCTGCGCCTGGGCCAGATCCTGCTGAACTACGCCAACAACGCGGTGAAGTTCACCGACAAGGGCGACGTAATCATTGCGGTGCGCGCCAGCGAACGCACGGAACAAGACGTGCTGCTGCATTTTCGGGTCCAGGACACCGGCATTGGCCTCACGTCCGAGCAGATGAGCCGGCTGTTCCAGAGTTTTTCGCAGGCCGACGCGTCCACTACCCGCAGGTTCGGGGGCACCGGGCTGGGCCTGGCGATCTGCAAGCGCCTCGCCGAGCTCATGGGCGGCGAGGTAGGCGTGGAAAGCGAGCTTGGCAAAGGCAGCACCTTCTGGTTCAGCGCCCGTTTGGGCATCGGCGCCGTCACCCACCGCGAAATGCTGCCCAGCCGCGACCTGCGCGGCCGCCGTGCGCTGGTGGTGGACGACAGCGACCATGCCCGCGCCGTGATCATCGACATGCTCGAGGGTATGACGTTCCTGGTCAGTGAAGCCTCTTCGGGCTCGGCTGCAATC
>DATNCB010000177.1:0-4488 GCA_035571715.1 Ramlibacter sp. | reverse complement strand
ACGTCATGGCCCATCTCGACAAGAGCTTCGGTCAGGTAGGACACCACGCGCTCGGTGCCGCCATATGCGCGCGGCGGCACGCTCTCGTACAACGGGGCGACCTGGGCGACCTTCACGGCAACTGCACTCCTTCTGGACGGCGCTCGAGCTGCGCTGTAGGGGCTTCAGAGCCCTCGGGAAATGCTGCGCGGCACCAATAGTTGCTGAAGTTATCGCCTGAAGTTGACCTAGGGTGTAGGACAACTCCGCGTGTCGGAAGGGTGCAAAGCTACGGGTAGAGATTCAGGTTACGGGCCTACGTGAATAATTCCTTATGCTGCTCGCGCAAAAGGTTCTTCTGCACTTTTCCCATGGTGTTGCGCGGTAGTTCATCCACGACGAAGCAGCGCTTTGGAATCTTGAAATTGGCCAGCTCCGACTTCAGTTTCGCGACGATCTGCTCACCGTCCAGCTGCACCCCGTGCTTTGCGATGACCACCGCGACGCCCACTTCGCCGAAATCCGGGTGAGGAACGCCCACCAATGCGCTCTCGGCCACGCCGGGTATTTCGTTGATATAGCCCTCGACCTCAGCCGGATACACGTTGTAGCCGCCGCTGATGATCAGGTCCTTGCTGCGCCCGACGATCGTCACATAACCGAGAGCGTCGATCTTGCCGACGTCGCCCGTCTTGAACCAGCCATCCGCCGTGAATTCTTCCTTGGTCTTCTCGGGCATACGCCAATAGCCTTTGAAGACATTCGGGCCGCTCACCTCGATGCCGCCGATCTCGCCTGCGGGCAGTTCGCCACCATCTTCGCTGCGCACGCGCACGCCCACGCCGGGCAAGGGAAAGCCCACCGTGCCGCCGCGCCGCTCGCCTTGCCTGGCGTCATACGGATTGGACGTGAGCATGATGGTCTCGCTCATGCCGTAGCGCTCCAGGATGGTGTGGCCGGTGCGCTTGCGCCATTCGTTGAATGTCTCGAGCAGCAGCGGCGCCGAACCGGAAATGAACAGCCGGATATGAGCCGCCGCGTCCTGGTTCAGGCTGTGCTCTGCCAGCATCCGTACATACAGCGTGGGCACGCCCATGAACACGGTTGCGCGGCGCATCGAGCGGATCACCAGCGCGGGATCGAACTTGCCGAGCCAAATCATCTTGCTGCCGCTGAGCAAGGCGCCGTGAATCGCGACGAAGAGGCCGTGCACGTGAAAGATCGGCAACGCATGAATCAGCACGTCGCCGCCCTGCTCCGGGCTGCGCCAGCCCCAGTAGTCCTTGAGCACCTGCGCGTTGGACAGCAGGTTGCCGTGCGTGAGCATCGCGCCCTTGCTGCGGCCGGTGGTGCCGCTGGTGTACACGATGGCAGCGAGATCGTCTTTCTCCTTGACGGCGATCGCATGCTGGTCGCTGCAATACGCCGCCCGATCGAGCAGGGAACCCGTGCGGTCGTCGTTGAGCGTGAAGACGTGGCGGCTGCCGGCCTTGAAAGCGATCTTGCTGACCCAGCCGAAGTTGGCGGCGCTGCACACCACCACCGCCGGCTCGGCGTTGCCGATGAAATACTCGATCTCGGCGCTGCGGTAGGCGGTGTTCAGGGGCAGGAACACATAACCCGCGCGCAGTGTGGCCAGGTACAGCATCATCGCCTCGACCGATTTTTCCACCTGCACGGCAATGCGCGAACCCTCCGGAAGCCTCAAGGCGAGCAGCAGATTGGCGATCATCGCGGTGGCGCGGTCGAGGTCGCGCCACGAGTACGCGAGGCCGCTGTCCGTCTCCACGGCTACGGCGTCGAGGTCGGGGGGAAAAGCCGCACGCAGCGCGGCAAAGAGATTCTGATCGTTCACTTCATTCCCATCAACAGATTCGGCAGCCCCACCGAAATGCCCGGAAAGACACACAGCAGGATGATCGCCACCAGCATCAGGCCGACAAACGGCAGCACACCCCAAATCACGTCGGACAGAGGTATGTCCGGAGCGATGTTCTTGATCACAAAAATGTTCAAGCCCACCGGAGGATGGATCAGCCCCATCTCCATCACGATCGTCATCACCACGCCGAACCAGATCAAGTCGAACCCGGCCGCCTTCAGCGGCGGCAGGATGATAGGCGCAGTCATCAGGATGATCGACACCGGCGGCAGGAAGAAGCCCAGCACGACGACCATCAGCAGCAACACACCCAGCAAGACCCACTTCGACAGGTGCTCGGCAACGATCCATTGCGCCGCTGACTGGCTGATGTGCAGATAGCTCATGACGTAGGAGTAAAGCAACGACATGCCGATGATCATCATCAGCATGGTGGATTCGCGGATGGTTGCCATGACGATGGGCGCCACGTCCCGCGGGCGCCACAGCCCGTACACGATAGCGATCAGCGACAGCGCCAGCAACGCGCCCAGCCCCGCCGTTTCGGAGGGCGTGGCATAGCCGCCATAGAGCGCCACCATCACGCCGATCAGCAGAATCACGAAAGGCAGCACGCGGGGCAGCATTTCGATCTTCTGCGCCATGGTGAATCGCTCGTCCAGCAGGTAGGCCGATTTGGCACCTCCGCCTTCGTACACGGCCAGGGCCATGCGGTACTCCTTGCGCGCGCGATAGACGGCGTACCCCGCGAACAGCGCGACCAGCAGGATGCCCGGGCCGATGCCGGCGAGAAACAACCGGCCCAGCGACTGTTCGGCGGCTACGGCGTAAAGGATCATCGTGATCGACGGCGGCAGCAGGATGCCAAGCGTCCCGCCGGCGGCGATGATGCCCGCGGCAAAGCCCGGCGAATAGCCGCGTTTGCGCATCTCCGGAATACCGGCCGAGCCGATCGCCGAGCAGGTCGCCGGGGACGACCCGGCCATCGCGGCGAACAGCGCGCAGGCGAACACGTTGGCAATGCCCAAGCCGCCGGGCACCTTGTGCAGCCAGGCATGGATCGCCGAATACAGGTCCTGGCCCGCCGGTGACCGGCCGATGGCCGACCCCTTCAGGATGAAAAGCGGGATCGACAGCAGCGTGATGGACGCCATTTCCTCGTACACGTTCTGGGTGATCGTATCCAGCGACATCGCGGGCATGAAGAAATACATGAACACGGTCGCCACGAAGCCCAGCGCAAAGGCGATCGGCATGCCCGAGAACATCACCAGCAGCGTGGCGCCGCCATACATCAACCCCAACGCCAGATCGCTCATCGAGGTTCCTCCGGGCGGGAGAAGTGCAGTGCCACCTGCAACGCCAGCTGCAAAACGAGAATGCTCATCCCCGTGGCCATCAAGCCGTAAGGAATCCACAGTGGCGGCGATAACGTCGAGGTCGTGGTCTGGCCTTCCCTTACCGCGTCCTCCAGCAACGTCCATGACTTCCAGCAGAAGAAGGCGCAGAACAGCATCGACAGGATGTCGACCAGCGCAACGCGCCAGGCATTGACGCGGCGCGGCAGGAGGCCGGCGACGGCTTCGATGCCGACATGCCCGCGCAAGGCCTGCACGAAGCCGGAGGTGAGGAATGTGGCGCCCACCAGCATGAAGACCGACGCCTCGTCCTGCCAATCGGTGGGCGACCGGAAGAAATAGCGCGCCACCACCGCGTATGTAAGGACGGCCGAGGTCAGCAGCAGGGCCACCGCTGAAACCAGCATCAGAAAGCCGTTGAGTTTCGCGAGCGTGCGCTGCAAACCGCGCAGCAGCGGGTTCGCAAAGCTCGTCTCGCGCTGCGGCACAGCCGAGGGAGCGGACATGAGTGCTACGGGTCGAGGCTGCGCGTCACGCCAGGGTCTTCTCTGCCAGCGCCAGCAGCTTGGCGCAGGTCGCGGTTTTCGAGGCGTAGTCCTTCCAGGCGGCAGTGCGAGCGATGGCTTGCCACTTCTTGATGGATGCCTCGTTGAGGTCGGCCGTCTTCGCGCCGGCCTTCTGGTAGACCTTGGCCACTTCGTTGTCGTCTTCCTTGGCCGCCGCCAGGCCGAACTGCTCCATTTCGGCCCCCACGGCCAGGATCGTCTGCTGCTGATCCTTGGTCATCTTGTCGAACACGGCCCTGGACATCAACAAAGGCTCCAGCATGAACCAGTAGGCCTTGCCGCGCCCCGTGGTCAGCGCCTTGGAGACTTCTTCCAGGTGGAACGAGATCAGTGAGGTGGAGGACGTCATGGCGGCATCGAGCGCGCCCGTCTGCATCCCGCTGTAGATTTCGTTGGACGGGATCGACACCACGGCCGCACCCGCCTCTTTCAGGATGAGGTCCATTTCCCGCGAACCGCCGCGGACCTTCAGGCCCTTCGCGTCTTCGGGATCGATGATCGGCTTATTACGCGAAGCGACGCCGCCGGCCTGCCAGATCCAACTCAGAATCACCACCCCCTTGTCGAGCAGGAACTTGCTGAGTTCCTGGCCGACTTCGGCCTTCTTCCAGGAGGCGCTCTGTTCGTAGGAAGTCACCAGGCCGGGCATCAGCCCGATGTTCAGTTCGGGCAACTCGCCGCCGGCGTAGGAGATCGGGACCAG
>DATNCB010000176.1:0-5701 GCA_035571715.1 Ramlibacter sp. | reverse complement strand
GCTCGCTACGCACGCTGATCGCGGGCCAGACCGTGGGCACCTGGCGTGCTCCGGACGACCAGACGTACGACGTGAACGTGCGCCTGTCGCCCAATGCCCGCAACGCACCGCAGGACCTGGAACGGCTGCCGTTCGCCATGGGTGCCAATGCCGACGGCAGCACCCGCATCGTGCGGCTGAACCAGGTCGCGGCAGTGAAGGAATCGACCGGGCCCAACCAGATCAACCGGCGCGACCTGACGCGCGAAGTGGCCGTGAACACCAACGTCCAGAACCGCTCCGCCGGCGAGGTTTCCGACGACATCCGCGCGCAGCTCGACACCATTGGTTTCCCGCCCGGCTACCGCTACCAGTTCAGCGGCTCGACCAAGAACATGGCCGAGTCCTTCGGCTATGCGGTCTCTGCGCTGTTGATGGGCGTGATCTTCATCTACATGATCCTGGCCAGCCAGTTCAGGAGCTTCCTGCAGCCGCTGGCGCTGATGACATCGCTGCCTCTCACGCTGATCGGCGTCGTGCTGGCGCTATTGATGTTCCGCTCGACGCTTTCGATCTTTTCGATCATCGGCATCGTGATGCTGATGGGCCTGGTGACCAAGAACGCCATCCTGCTGGTGGACTTCACCATCCGCATGCGCGAAGGTCATACGGATGCGGAGGGCAACCATGTCGAGGGCATGAATCGCACCGAGGCGCTGTTGCACGCGGCCAAGGTGCGGCTGCGCCCGATCCTGATGACGACGCTGGCGATGATCTTCGGCATGGTGCCGCTGGCCTTCGCGCTCACCGAGGGTTCGGAGCAGCGCGCGCCCATGGGCCAGGCCGTCATCGGCGGCGTGATCACGTCCTCGCTATTGACGCTGGTTGTGGTGCCGGTCGTCTACTGTTACCTGGACGATCTGACGAACTGGCTGTGGCGCCGGCACCGCCGTTCCCCCGGGTCGCAGCCCGGTGCCGGCTCCGGCAGCGGAGCCCAGGCCGTGCCCGCCTCTAAAATCGATCGTTTACCCTGATTTTTGCCCCGATTTCATTTTTCTACGGAGAAACCCCGCAATGAACGCCCCCGCCAATCTCGAACAAGCCCGCTACAAGATGATCGAGCAGCAGATCCGTCCCTGGAACGTGCGCGACCACGAGGTCCTGGACCTGCTGTCGCAGGTGCGCCGTGAAGACTTCGTGCCGACGGCGTACAAAGCCCTGGCCTTCGTCGACACGATGATTCCGCTGCTGGCGCCGGCCGACACCGCGATGGGCAACGGTCAGTGCATGCTCGAGCCCAAGGTCGAAGCGCGCCTGCTGCAGGACCTGCATGTGCGGCCGCAGGACAAGGTGCTGGAAATCGGCGCCGGTTCCGGCTACATGGCGGCCCTGCTCGCCGCCCGCGCCCAGCGCGTCATCACGGTCGAAATCAATCCGGAACTGGCGCAACTGGCGCGCGCCAACCTGAAGAGCGCCGGCATCGCCAATGTCGAAGTGCGCGAAGCCGATGGCGCCAAGGGCCTGCCTGCCGAAGCACCGTTCGACGTGATCCTGATCAGCGGCTCGGTGGCCGAAGTGCCGCCCGCCCTGCTGGAACAGCTCAAGGTCGGAGGCCGGCTGGCCTCCGTCGTCGGGTTCGAGCCGGCGATGCGCACCACCATCATCACGCGCACCGGCGCTGCGTCGTACAGCACGACGCAGCCGTGGGATACCAACGCGCCGCGGCTGGCCCATTTCAGCGAGCCGGCCAAATTCCATTTCTGAACCGGCGCCATCGATGATCGCCCAGGTGCGCCCCGTCGATCTGCCAGCCTGGTTCCAGGCCCAGGCGGCGGGCGATCGGCCCGCCGTGGTGCTCGACGTGCGCGAGCCCTGGGAACTGCAAACCGCCAGCGTCAGGGCCGACGGATTCGAGCTCGTCGCGATTCCGATGAACGAGATCCCGGCGCGACTGGGCGAGCTCGATGCCGCGCGGCCGGTCGCCTGCCTGTGCCATCACGGCACGCGCAGCCAGCGTGTCGCGTCATTTCTCTCGCAGCGCGGCTTCGCGCAAGTGGCCAACATCGCGGGCGGCATCGAGGCCTGGTCGTTCGAACGCGATCCGACGGTGCCGCGCTACTAGTACCCGAAGAGTTTCAATAACAAGGACGGATCATGAAATCGTTGCGGCCGTATTTGCGGTTCTTGCCCTTGTCGGTGGCGCTGGCCGCGGCGTTCGCCCTCCCCGCGCGGGCCCAGAGCCTGCTCGACCTGTATGAATCGGCGCGGGCTTACGACGCGACCTGGCAATCGGCCAAGGCCCAGTACGACGCCACCCTGTTCCGCGCCGAGCAGTCCCGGGCCGGCATCCTGCCGTCGGCCAACCTCGGGGCGAGCGTCACGCGATCGAGCTTCGAGAGCAATGTCCCCGTCACCGACCGGCCCTTCACGACTCAGAGCGGGACGCTCAGTGCGGCGCAGCCACTTTACCGGCCAGCGAACTTCGCCACCTACCAGCAAGGCAAGCGGCAGGTCGAACTCGCGCAGGCGCAGCTCACGGCTGCCAGCCAGGACCTGATCATCCGGGTGAGCCAGGCCTATTTCGACGTATTGGCGGCGCAAGATACCTTGACGTTCGTGCGGGCGCAGAAGGAGGCCGTGGCCGAACAATTGGCATCGGCCAAACGCAATTTCGAGGTCGGAACCTCCACCATCACGGACACGCGCGAAGCCCAGGCGCGCTACGACCTCGTCATCGCACAGGAAATCGCCGGCGAGAACGATCTTCGCGTCAAGCGGCTCGCGCTCGACACCCTGGTGGGCAAGCCCGACGTCAACCCCACCGCGCTGTTGATCCCCCTGAAGCTGCCCCCGCCGGAGCCCGCCGACGTCAATGCCTGGGTACAGCAGGGCGAAGAGAACAGCCCGACGATCCAGCAGGCCAAGACGGGCGTGGAAATCGCCCAGCTCGAAACCGAGAAGGCCAAGGCCGGCGAAAAACCCACGCTCGACCTCGTGGCGTCCTACAACGTGACGCGCAACGTCGGCGGCAGCACCCAAATCGGTCTGGACTCGCGCACCAAGATCGGCAGCGCGGGCCTGTCGTTCAACCTGCCGCTGTTCGCGGGCTTCGCGGTACAAAACCGGATCCGCGAAACCTTGTCGCTCGAAGAAAAGGCGCAAGCCGACCTGGAAACTGCGCGCCGCGGCGTCGCACAGGCCACGCGCACCGCCTTCTTCGGCGTGGTGTCCGGGCAGAGCCAGGTGCTGGCGCTGGAAGCGGCCGAAGCTTCCAGCCTGAGCGCCCTGGACGCCAACCGCCTGGGCTACCAGGTCGGCGTGCGCATCAACATCGACGTGCTCAATTCGCAGAGCCAGCTGTACCAGACCAAGCGCGACCTGGCGCAGGCCCGCTACACCGTTCTGGTCGGCCTGCTGAAATTGCGGCAGGCCAACGGCACGCTGGTGCCGGAGGACTTGACGCGGCTGAATACGCTGCTGGTGAAGTAGCTGTCGTCATCCCGGACTTGATCCGGGATCCACGGCGCGATGAACTACTTGCTTCGCGATCTGGTGGCCTTTTTCCTTTTCACGGGCTTGGCCGCGGCGCCCCACGGCACCTGCTGGGCGACACGCTTCTTCGCCCCAACCAGCGCCGGCGTCTGGTTGTACTTGAGACGATGCAGCTTCTCGGTCACCAGCGCATTGAGTTCCTCGAAGGAAGGATTGACGCGGCTCGCGCGACTGGCGCGCAGCACCTGTGCCATGCAGAACGTGTAGGCTCCGTAGGAAGTCGCGCCATGCCGGTACTCGTATGAGAACTCTCGTTCCTGGCAGGCCTCGAGCAGGATCGGCAGATAGGGTCCGTCATGACCGAGGGCCTTGCGCGTTGCGTCGTACTCGGCGTTTGGCATCGTGCGGAGCTCGGCGGCGCGGCCCAGTCGATTGGTTGCGCCGCTCAAGCCGAGGTAACTGTGGCCGTCCTTCTTTTCGGCAAGGCTGCGATTCAAGGGGGGAAAGTCCCGGGGCACCCACATCTGCTCCGAGGGCGCCCAACGCAGTGCGCGGTGGCGGATGTCATCGGGCGGCGTGAGTCCACGAATGCGCGGCCCACCGTCTCGCGTCATGCCGCCTGAGTGGCAGCAGTCGAATACCGCCACGAAGTAGCTGTCGTAGGGAAGCTGCGAGTAAAGCTCGCAGAACTGCTGGTCGAGGATCGCGTGCGCGCTCGACCAGTCGAAATCGTACGGCACGAGGCACTCGTCGATGTGGTCCGGTTCGTCTTTCGCACCGTACCCGGGAATCTGCGCGCCGTGGCCGGAATAGAACAGCACGCGTTCATCGCCGTTGCGCACGCCATCGAGCAACCAGTGCAGGCGGTCCATGATGCCTTGCGCCGTTGCGCGGTCGTCGATCACAACGCGGATCTCTCCCGGCTCGAAGCCGCTTTCCTGTAGCACCGAGCTCATCATGAAGACATCGTTCACGCAGCCTTCGAGCTTGTTCTTCGGATCGGGATAGTCGTTGATCCCCACCAGCAGCGCGCGCCGGTCCGGCTTGGCGATAGCCTTGGCGAAGCCGCGCGACACGGTCGTGAACGAGCGCGGCTGCGCCCTGACGGCGAGGTCGCGCCACACCGTGGCGACGGTATTGGCATGCTGGAGATACCACGTTGCGTTGTGGTTCAGGACGTCATTGGGAATGTCGAACTGCGCGGTGACCTGCTGGAAGTTGTCCACAGCGAGCTTGATCGGGCAGGTCAACACATGATCGTCGGGATTGAACAGGTGGTACCACTTGTGGCCCGCGAGCGGCTGGATGCGGCCGGCGAACACGTCGCGTACGGCCGGGTTGCCGATCTGCGAGCCGAAGCTCACGTAGACCTTGTCTTTGATCTCGTCCGGATTGCGCACGAAGGTGTCGTAGCAGATGAGCGAACCGAGGCTATGCGCGAAGACCGCATCGTAAGGTTTCGATCGCATCTTCTTGAGGACCGCGTCGCGCGTTCTCGCCCGTAGCGCCGTCTCGGTCGACCACTGCGCCACCATGCCGGCGGTCCATTTGACAGTCTCGGGCACTTCGCCGAGCCCGCGGGCGCGGGGCATTGCGTCGCCGATGCCGTAAACGACCGTGCTGGCCAGCAACTTCGCAAAGGCGAGGCCATAGGTCAGCGCGTTGAGCGGCGCATGATCGAACAGGCTGTCGTATTCGAGGAAGTCGATCGTCGGCTCGAGCCCCGGATCGCAGGACTGGACGGCAGCTGTCACGGCTGTGGTCCAGGACGCCTGGAAATCCGGATCAATCTCCTCGTGGCCGACGCCGTGCACGCAAAGCAGGGTGAGTGGCTTGCTCATTCTTTCCTCCTTCAGTTCTTCGGTACGTCGTGACTCTGGGAGATGCCGCCGGGCTGGCGCGCCTAACCGCCCCAGTTCACCGCTCCGGTGGAACTGGTTGTTGGGCCACGGTGTCAATCGGCCGGCCTCTGAGACGACACATTCCTGTGTCTTAGTGGTCCACTGCAAAGAGCCGCCAGTCACCCGGCACGCCTTTGAGGGACTGGATTCCTCGATCTTGAAAGGACAACGCGGAACCCGCAACCAGGTCCTTTACGGTCGTGGACACCAGCACTTCATCGGGGCCCGCAAGGGCCGCGACGCGAGCTCCAATATGAACCGAGATCCCGCCGAGCTTGTCACCTTGGACCTCGCACTCACCCGTGTGCAGGCCGGCTCGCACCTCGATT
>DATNCB010000175.1:0-1760 GCA_035571715.1 Ramlibacter sp. | reverse complement strand
ACGACCTGACGCTCGTCTACAACAAGACGCGGCAGGCGGCCATCACCAAGGAATTGTCGGAAATCGTGGGCGGCGCAGCGGCCGTCTAGAGAGAGGAAAGCAATGAGTGCGAACCCGGTAGCGGAAGGCAAGATCGTCCAGTGCATCGGCGCGGTGATCGACATCCAGTTTCCCCGCGACAACATGCCGAGAATTTACGACGCGCTCAAGCTCGTCGAGGACGGCGCCAAGTCCTTCGCGGAGAAGGACCTCACCTTCGAAGTGGAGCAGCAGCTCGGTGACGGCGTGGTCCGCACGATTGCGCTGGGCTCGTCCGAAGGCCTGCGCCGCGGCATGACGGTGTACAACACCGG
This sequence comes from Ramlibacter sp., assembly GCA_035571715.1. GTDB lineage: Bacteria > Pseudomonadota > Gammaproteobacteria > Burkholderiales > Burkholderiaceae_C > Ramlibacter. Next base: position 1,407 of record DATNCB010000175.1, on the reverse strand, counting down.
CGCCGCGATCACGGTGCCCGTCGGCAAGGGAACGCTCGGCCGCATCATGGACGTGCTGGGCAACCCGATCGACGAGCGCGGCCCCGTGGACCAGACGCTCACCGCGTCCATCCACCGCAAGGCCCCCGCGTACGACGAGCTCTCGCCCTCGCAAGAGCTGCTCGAAACCGGCATCAAGGTGATCGACCTGGTCTGCCCGTTCGCCAAGGGCGGCAAGGTGGGCCTGTTCGGCGGCGCCGGCGTCGGCAAGACCGTGAACATGATGGAGCTGATCAACAACATCGCCAAGGCGCACTCGGGCCTGTCGGTGTTCGCCGGCGTGGGCGAGCGTACCCGCGAGGGCAACGACTTTTATCACGAGATGATGGAGTCGGGCGTCGTCAACAAGGACAACCTGGGCGAGTCGAAAGTGTCCATGGTGTACGGGCAGATGAACGAGCCGCCGGGCAACCGCCTGCGTGTGGGCCTGACCGGCCTGACCATCGCCGAATCGTTCCGCGACGAAGGCCGCGACGTGCTGTTCTTCGTGGACAACATCTACCGTTTCACGCTGGCCGGAACCGAAGTGTCCGCCCTGCTGGGCCGCATGCCTTCAGCCGTGGGTTACCAGCCGACGCTGGCCGAGGAAATGGGCCGCCTGCAGGAGCGCATCACTTCCACCAAAGTGGGCTCGATCACGTCGATCCAGGCCGTCTATGTGCCGGCCGACGACCTGACCGACCCGTCGCCCGCCACCACCTTCGCCCACCTGGACGCCACGGTGGTGCTGTCGCGCGATATCGCTTCGCTGGGCATCTATCCCGCGGTGGATCCACTGGACTCCACCAGCCGCCAGGTCGATCCGAACGTCGTGGGCGAGGACCACTACAACACGACGCGCGCAGTGCAGGGCACCTTGCAGCGCTACAAGGAACTGCGCGACATCATCGCGATCCTGGGCATGGACGAGCTCTCGCCGGATGACAAGCTGGCCGTGGCGCGCGCGCGCAAGATCCAGCGTTTCCTCTCTCAGCCGTTCCACGTGGCCGAAGTGTTCACCGGCACCGCCGGTAAGTACGTGCCGCTGGCTGAAACCATCCGCGGCTTCAAGATGATCGTGAACGGCGAATGCGACCACCTGCCCGAGCAGGCGTTCTATATGGTCGGCGGCATTGACGAGGCGTTCGAGAAAGCCAAGAAAGTATGAACACGATCCACGTGGACGTCGTCAGCGCCGAGGAGTCCATCTTCTCCGGCGAGGCCCGTTTCGTGGCCCTGCCCGGCGAAGCCGGCGAACTGGGCATCTACCCGCGCCATACGCCGTTGATCACGCGCATCAAGCCCGGCTCGGTGCGCATCGAGAAGGCCGACGGCACCGAGGAATTCGTCTTCGTCGCCGGCGGCGTGCTCGAAGTGCAGCCCAACTGC
>DATNCB010000174.1:0-2284 GCA_035571715.1 Ramlibacter sp. | reverse complement strand
GCCGCCGAAAACTCAGGCACGTAGCTGGCTGCATTGGCCCAGTCCAGGTCGCCGCCATTGGCACCGGAACCCGGGTCCTTCGACTGCTTCTTGGCGATCTCGTCGAACTTGCCGCCCTTCTTGAGCGAAGCGATGATCGCCTTGGCCTGGTCTTCCTTTTCCACCAGGATGTGGCGGGCATGGTATTCCTTGCCGCTGTTGGCCGCGGCGAACTTGTCGTACTCGGCCTTGATCTCGGCGTCCGTCACCGGATTGGTCTTCTGGTAATCGGCGAACAGCTCGCGGATCAATAGTGTCTGGCGGGCCAGTTCCATCTGGGTCTTGAAGTCATCGCTGCCATCCAGTCCGCGCTTCTGCGCTTCCTGCATGAAGATCTCGCGGGCGATGACTTCGTCCTTGAGCTGGCCTTCCATTTCGGCCGACACCGGACGGCCGGCCTTGGCCAACTGGGCCGCGAGGGCTTCGACGCGGGTCTTGGGCACGGGTTTGCCGTTGACGATGGCGACGTTCTGCGCCAGGGCAGGCACGGCGATGCCGATCAGTGCTGCCGCCACGGCGGACAGGAAAACTTGCTTCATTGGAGTTCCCTTGGGAAGTCAGGAGGGTTGGTCAGACGGTTTCAATCGCGAGGGCGTGCACCCCCCGGTCGACAAATTCTTGCAGCGCATCATACACAAGCCGGTGGCGCGCCACACGCGAGCGGCCGTCGAACAATGGCGAGGCGATCCGCACCCGGAAATGGGTGCCGTAACCGGTGCCGTTGGCGCCGGCGTGCCCGGCGTGGGCGAAGCTTTCATCGATCACTTCGAGCAGGGTCGGACTCAGGAGTTCCGCCAGGCGCTGGCGCATCGCCTCGGCCGTGATGCCGGTGCCGGTGGTCATCTGCTGGTTCACGGTTCGCGGACCTGATCGGCCTTGAGGTAGCGGCCCAGATACAAAGCCTGGCCGATCACGAACAGGGCCATCAGCCCCAAGCCGCCGAACAGCTTGAAGTTGACCCACGTATTGGTATCGAAATTGAATGCCACCCACAGGTTGGCGACGCCCATGCTCGCGAAGAAAACGATCCAGCTCCAGTTGGTGACGCGCCACGCCGGCTCCGGCAGCTCCAGTTGCGATCCCATCAGGGTCTTGAGCAGGTTCTTGCGGAACACGAGCTGCCCCGCCATCAAAGTCCCGGCCATGAGCCAGTACAGCACCGTGGGCTTCCATTTGATGAAGGTCTCGTTCTGCAGCGCAATCGTCGCGCCGCCGAACAGCACGATCACGGCCAGGCTGACCCACTGCATGGGTTCCACTTTGCCGGTGCGGTGGCGCAGCCAGACGATCTGGATGACGGTCGCCGCGATCGCCACGCCCGTGGCCACATAGATGCCGGCGAACTTGAACGCGACGAAGAACAGGATGATGGGGAAAAAGTCGAGAAGCAGTTTCATTCTTTGTTCTTGAAGTCCAGGGACGCTGAGTTCATGCAATAGCGCAGGCCGGTGTCGGTCGGGCCGTCCGGGAATACATGGCCCAGGTGGGCGCCGCATTGGGCGCACACCGTTTCGGTACGCACCATGCCCAGGCTCGCATCGGTGATCTCCTTGATTGCGCCGGGCACGGCCTGCGAAAAACTGGGCCATCCGCAGCCCGCATCGAACTTGGTGTCCGAGTCGAACAGCTTGTTGCCGCAGCAAATGCAGTGATAGCTGCCGTCGTCCCACACGGCTTCGTACTTGCCGGTAAACGGCCTTTCGGTGGCGGCGTGGCGCGTCACTTCGAAGGCGCGCGGTTCGGCGGCTTTTTGCGTGAGCAGCGCCTTCCACTCGGCATCGGATTTCTCGATCTTGTAAGTCATGAGGAGCAGCTGATTTCGATTTGTGAGGCCCAGTCGGGCGGGAAGCCGGCCTTGGCATCATGCCCCGGATGCTCGTCATATGGGGCTTGGGCCAGTGCCAGCAAGGCTTCGACTTCGGAATAGTCCTTGAGTTTCGCCTGCCGGATCGCCAGTTCGCACAAATGATTGCGCAGCACGTATTTCGGGTTGGTCTTGAGCATCAGATCGGCTGCCCGGGTGCGCCCAGCCGACTCCAGCCGCTGCGAATACTGTAGCAACCAGGCGTCGAACGCTTCGCGCGCCAGGAACAGGTCGCGCACGGTTTCCGCACTCTCGCCCGCAACGTGGCGCGACAGCCGCCGCCAGAAGATCGTGTAGTCGACTCGGTCGGCGGCGAGCAGCTTCAAGATGGCCTCGATCAGCTCGCGGTCGCCCGGTTGCCCATCGCTCAAGCCGAGCTTG
>DATNCB010000173.1:0-3177 GCA_035571715.1 Ramlibacter sp. | reverse complement strand
TCCAGGATACCCATCTCCGGCATGGCAGCGCCGCTGCCGGAGGCCACGACGAGCATCGCATCGGGGTTGGCCGCCACGAGCTTGAGCGCCTGGGGCGTGACGCTGGTGTCGGCGCGGGCGAAGCGCTCGACGGCGACCACCTTGATGCCGGCCTTCTCGGCCAGCGGCGTGAACTCCTTGAGCCACTGCTCGCCGTAGACATCGGTGTAGCCGAGGAAGCCCACGGTCTTGACGCCCTGCTTTTGCATGTGGTTGATCATGGCGTGGGCCATCACGGTGTTCGACTGCGGCAGGCGGAACGTCCAGGCATCCTTGCCGGGCGGCAGGCCGACCGGCGAGGCCGCCAGCTGCACCGTGCCGGACTCGGCGGCGATGTCGACCATCGCAGCGGCCACCGGCGTGATGCACGAACCGATGATCACGTCCACCTTGTCGTCGGTCACGAAGCGCCGCGCGTTCTGCGCGCCCTTGCCCGGGTCTGTGGCGTCGTCCAGAAGGATCACGTTGACCTTCTCGCCCGCGATCGTCTGCGGGAACAGCTTGTAGTAGTTCCCCATGGGGATACCGAGACCGGAGCCCGGGCCCGTGAGCGACAGGCTGATGCCGACGTTCACGTCGGCCATCGCGGCCGCCGAGGCCAACAGAGTGGCCAGGGCTACCAGGGTCTTGTGGAATTTCATTCGAGTCTCCTGTGGGTGGGGAAAGAAAATGCGAAGGGTGCGCGATTGTGCCGCCGCAATCAGCGCGGCGCCATGCGCAATGCACCATCGAGCCGGATCACCTCGCCATTGAGATGCCCGTTGGTGACGATGTGGCAGGCCAGCTGCGCGAACTCCTCGGGTTTTCCGAGGCGAGGCGGGAACGGGATGGATGCAGCCAGCGACTGCTGCACGGCCTCCGGCAGCTGCTTGAGCAGCGGCGTCGCAAAAATTCCCGGGGCGACGGTGCAGACACGAATGCCATGCTGGGCCAGATCGCGTGCCATCGGCAGCGTCATGCCGGCGAGCCCGGCCTTGGATGCGCTGTAGGCCTGCTGTCCCACCTGGCCGTCGAAGGCGGCGACCGACGCGGTGAACATCATCACGCCGCGCTCGCCGTCTTCCAGCGGCGCCAGCTTCGCGCACTCGGCGGCGAACAGCCGGCTGACGTTGTAAGTGCCGATCAGGTTGATGTTGACTACCCGCACGAAGTCCTCGAGCGGCGCAGCCGATCCGTCCTTCTGCACCACCCGCTTGGCGGTGCCGATGCCGGCGATATTCATCAGGATGCGTGCCGGGCCATGGGCGCCGGTAGCCTTGGCCAGAGCCGCGGCCACGCTTTCGGGAACGGTGATGTCGCACTGGCAGGCGACGCCCCCGATTTCCGCGGCGACCTTTTCGGCCTGCGCCTGATTCACATCGAGTACGGCGACCTTCGCGCCCAGCCGCGCGAGTTCGCGTGCCGTGGCTTCGCCCAGGCCCGAGGCTCCGCCGGTTACGAGGGCGGCTTGTCCATTGATTTTCATGTGTGGTTTCCTTGCGGTTGGATGGTGAAAGGCAGGGTGCCCCCGTGCAGCGCGTCCACCAGGTGCTGGCGATGCTTGAGCACGGCGGCCTGGTTGATCGACCCCTTGTCGGTGACTTCGCCCTTGTCGATCGATGGCGGCTCGTGCATCAAGTGCAGCCGCGCCACGCGGTTGGCGCTTCCGGTGGCGACCGCGGCCAGGGTGTCGATGACTTTCTGGAAGTGCGCCTGCACGGGCTTGCTTTCCAGAACTTGTCTCAGTGGTGCGTCTTCCGGCAAGCCGGCGAGCCTGCGAACCGCCGGGGTAGGGAAGATCAGGGCGCCGACTTCATGCAGGTTGATGCCGGTGATGACGGCGTCCTGTACATAGGGCGCGCCGGCGGCAATGATCTTCGCGCGCAGCGGTCCGACGCTGACGAACGTGCCGGTGCCGAGTTTGAAGTCCTCGGCGATGCGGCCGTCGAATTTCAGGCCCTGGTGCACGTCGTTCTCGTCGATCCACAGCACGGCGTCGCCGGTGCAGAAGAATCCTTCTTCGTCGAAGCTCTCCCGCGTCGCAGCCTCGTTGCGCCAATAGCCTGGCGTGACGTTGGGGCCCTTGTAGCGCACTTCCGTCTTGCCATCGACCGGCACGAGCTTGAGCTCGAGTCCCGGCGTCGGCACGCCCAGGTAACCCGCCCTGACGTTGGGATTGGTGATGAAGATCGCGAACGGCGAAGATTCGGTCATGCCCAGCCCGGTACCCATGACGATGCGCTCGCCGATCTCGCGCTCCTGTACCTCGTGCAGGGTGTCCCACACGGGCTGAGCCAGAGCCGCGCCCGCATAGAAGAACATCTTCACGCGCGACAGCAGGTTGCGGCGCAAGACCTCGTCCGTCTTCATTGCGTTCGCGATCGCCTCGAAGCCGGTGGGCACATTGAAGTAGACCGTGGGTGCGATCTCGCGCAGGTTGCGCAGCGTCTCGCCCACCAGTGCGGGAACCGGCTTGCCGTCGTCGATGTAGAGCGTTCCGCCGTTGTAGATCGTGAGGCCGAAGTTGTGGTTGCCGCCGAACGTGTGATTCCACGGCAGCCAGTCCACCAGCACCGGCTCCTGGGCCAGGATCGGCATCGATTGGCACATTTGCTGCTGGTTGGCGCACCACATCCCGTGAGTGTTGACGACGGCCTTGGGCAATTTGGTCGAGCCGGACGTGAACAGGAACTTGACGATCGTGTCCGGCCCGGTGGCCCGCATGGCGGCGTCGACAGCCGGTGTGGGTGGAGTCGCGAGAAGGTCGGCGAAAGGTGTCGTCTGCCTCGTGTCCAGCGTGCCGTTCGCCAGCACGACTTCGATATCGGTTCCCACCGCGGCTGCAATGGCCTTGCCATAGCGGGCCGCGTCGGCCGCTAACACCAGTCCCGGTGTCAGCGTGTCCAGCACGTGACGCAGCTTCTCGTAGTCCTGGCTGACGATCGAATAGGCGGGCGATACCGAGCAGTAGGGCACGCCGGCGTAAATGCAGCCAAGCGCCAGCAGCGCGTGCTCCAGGTCGTTCTCGCTGAGGATCGCAACCGGGCGCTGCGCGTCCAGCTCGCGCTCGATCAGCGCCTGCCCGATGCGGCGGGCGCTATCCAGCGCTTGCCGGTAGGAAATGTGCCGCCATGCGCCGGTGGTTCCGTCGGGGTTTCG
>DATNCB010000172.1:0-1910 GCA_035571715.1 Ramlibacter sp. | reverse complement strand
GCTCGCGGCGAATTCCTCGCGGATCGCCATCAGCCCGGGCATTTCGGTTTCGGCGATCCGGATTTCCTTTTTGCCCCAGTCGGTCAGCGACAGGTCGGCAATGGCGCAGTCCCGCGGGGCGGCGGGCTTGAGAATGGCATTCATGACAACTCCAAGAACAATAGGTTTCGAGAACCACGGTCCTGGGACGGGAATGCCTTGCGGAAGGACTCACGCCACGGGAACGGTGGGTGAGCGTCGTTGCGATGTTTTCCGAGCCTCACGCCTGAACGGCGCTGCAACGCTCCTCGGTTAATCAATTCTACCAACCAGCCCCTCCCGGCGCTAGACTTCGACCATGAAATTACGCATGGCACTGTTGCTCCTCGTCACATGGCTCATCGGCGCGGCAAGTTGGGCCCAGCCCGCCGTGGTGCCGCCGGCGTTCGTGGACTCGCGCGAGGAATGCGCGGCACTGGGCGGCGCCTGGCTGGCCAACCGCAGCACCTGGCAGGCGGCATGCCAGGTGCCGTGGGCGCGAGAGGAATGCCTGCGGCTACACGGCGCGTGGACGGCGATCCCGCTGGCGCCGAACGGAGGCGCCTGCGTGGCGCAGGTTTCGCAGCAGGCCACCGCCCGTCAATGCAGCGGCGCCGGTGGCACCTGGGGACCGCCGGGTTCTTCGATGCCGTTTTGCACGCCGGGGACGGCGGTAGCCGCTGCGCCGGTCAGGGCCGCGTCGGACGCAAACAAGCTTTGCGCCGGCCAGGGGGAGTGCATTTACGGCTGCGTCTACAACGGCCCGCCGGTTCCTACCGGTGCGGAAGTCGTCGGGCATTGTCGGCCGACCAGCAAGATCGAAGGCTGTTACTCCATGGTCGATAAGGGGCGCCTGGCCGGCAACATCTGCAAGCAATGACGATCCCGGAGCCGCCGATCGAGCCCATGCTCGCCAAGATCGCGGATGAGCTTCCGCAGGAGCCGGGGTTCCTGTTCGAGCCCAAGTGGGATGGCTTCCGCGCCATCGTGTTTCGTAGCGCCGCCGATGTCTATATCCAGAGCCGTGACCTGCGCCCGCTCAACCGTTACTTTCCGGAACTCGAACGGGCGCTGGCCCAGGCGCTGCCCAAGGGCTGCGTGATCGACGGCGAAGTCGTCGTGGTCACAGGGTCAGGTCTGGATTTCGATGCGCTGCAGCAGCGCCTGCATCCGGCGGCATCGCGGGTGGCCAGGCTCGCGCAGGAAACACCGGCTGCCTTCGTCGCGTTCGACCTGCTCGCGGCGGGCGGCCGCTCGATCATGGAATTGCCGCAATCGGAACGGCGCGTCCGGCTGGAGCGCCTGCTGGGCCAGACGTCGAAACCGCTGTACCTGACGCCGATGACGCGGGACCGCGCGCTGGCGCAGGATTGGCTAAAGCGGTTCGAAGGCGCCGGCCTGGACGGCGTCATCGCCAAGCCCGAGGCAGCGCCCTACCAGCCCGGCAAACGCACCATGTTCAAGATCAAGCACGCGCGCACCGCCGACTGCGTGGTCGCAGGTTTCCGCTGGTACCGCGACACGCAGGACGCCGTGGGCTCGCTGCTGCTCGGCTTGTACAACGACGCCGGCGTGCTGCAACACGTTGGCGTCACTTCTTCGTTCACCCTGGCGATGCGGCGCCAACTCGCCGACGAGCTGGCTCCCTTGCGCAAGGACGCGCTGAAGGACCACCCCTGGCGCGACTGGGCCAACGCGAGCGACGACACCGCCAACCGGATGCCCGGCGCGCAGAGCCGCTGGAGCGCCGGCAAGGACCTGTCGTGGGAGGCGTTGCGGCCCGAGCGCGTCTGCGAAGTGAAGTACGACCACCTGCAGGGCGATCGTTTCCGCCATGCCGCCGTGTTCCTGCGCTGGCGCCCCGACAAGCCGCCGCAGGACTGCCGTTACGA
>DATNCB010000171.1:0-1136 GCA_035571715.1 Ramlibacter sp. | reverse complement strand
TTCGCCGAAGGCAAGGTGAACCTCGAGACGGGCGCGAAGTTCGTGCTCGATGCCTCCCGCACGGAACCGGGCGACCTCAAGGGCGTGGGCCTGGACTACAAGGAGTTGCCGCGCGACGTGAAGGCCGGCGACCTGCTGCTGCTCAACGATGGCCTGGTCATGCTGACCGTGGATGCCGTACGGGGCGAGCAGGTGCGCACCACCGTCAAGCAGGGCGGCGTGTTGTCCAACAACAAAGGCATCAACAAGAAGGGTGGCGGCCTGACGGCACCAGCGTTGACGGCCAAGGACATGGAGGACATCCGCACCGCCATGAGTTTCCAGGCCGACTACGTGGCGGTGAGTTTCCCGAAGAACGCGACCGACATGGAAATGGCGCGCCAGCTTTGCAACGTGGCCGGCGCGGAGTCTCGCCACAAACCGGGCCTGGTGGCCAAGATCGAACGGGCCGAGGCGATTCCCAATCTCGAATCCATCCTCAAGGCCAGCGATGCGATCATGGTCGCGCGCGGCGACTTGGCGATCGAGGTCGGCAACGCCGCCGTGCCGGCGCTGCAAAAACGCATGATCCGAATGGCACGCGAGCACGACAAGGTGGTGATCACCGCGACCCAGATGATGGAGTCGATGATCAACAACCCGGTCCCCACGCGGGCCGAAGTCAGCGACGTGGCCAACGCGGTGCTCGACGGCACCGATGCCGTGATGCTGAGCGCCGAGACAGCCGCCGGCCGCTTTCCGCTGGAGACCATCATCGAAATGGCCAACATTTGCCTGGAAGCGGAAAAGGCCGAGGACGTGAAGCTCGATGCCGACTTCACCGGCATGACGTTCGCGCGGATCGACCAGTCCATCGCCATGGGGGCGCTGTTCACGGCTTATCACCTGGGCTGCAAGGCGATCATCGCGCTGACCGATTCGGGCTCGACGCCGCTATGGATGAGCCGCCATCGCATCCACATCCCGATCTACGCTTTGACGCCGAAACTCGTGACGCAGCGAAAGATGACTTTGTACCGTAACGTGCGAGCGCTGCTGATGGACCAGAGCGCCGAGCGCGACACCGCCCTGCTCGAGGCCGAGGCGCACCTGAAAAAACGCGGCATCGTCGCCAGTGGCGACATCTACGCCATCAC
>DATNCB010000170.1:0-2027 GCA_035571715.1 Ramlibacter sp. | reverse complement strand
GCACCGACGCATTCGCCCAATGGCTGGCCCGTCAGACGCGCCAGCAGCAGCGACGCCGCCGAGGTATTGCCGATGCCCATTTCGCCCAGCAGCAGCGCGTTGCCGGGAAGCTGCTCGACGATTGCCCGGCCATTGGCGATGGCCTGTGCGCATTGCGCGGCCGACATCGCCGGGCCGGAAAAGGAATCCGCCGTGCCGGGCGCGATCTTGCGGATGACAAGCCCCTCGCGCGGCGCGAAATCGCGCGCCACGCCGCAGTCCACCACCGTCAACGCCAGGCCATGCTGGCGCGCGAGCACGCTGACGGCGGCTCCGCCCGCGAGGAAGTTCTCCACCATCTGCCAGGTCACGTCGCTCGGATACGCCGACACACCGCGGGCCGCCAGTCCATGATCGGCGGCAAAGACCACGAGCTGCGGCTGCAGTAGTTGCGGCTCTTCGGTGCCCAGGATCAAGCCGAGCTGCAAGGCCAGCGCTTCCAGCCGTCCGAGCGAACCGAGCGGCTTGGTTTTTTGGTCCAGCTTGTGCTGCAAGCGCTGGGCGAGGTCGGTATTGGTGAGGTTAGTGATGTTCATTGGTTGTCATTCCGGGTTGGAGGCATTGGTTGTTGGGTCTGGGGTGACACCGGCAATCAAGTCCGCGATGACAGCGGGCAGAAAGTGGCGATCGATGAAATCGGCGAGCCCGTCGAACACGCTGTCGAGCGTCGGCACGGCGGCGCCGAACAGCGCGCGCACGACGGCCGGGTCTTCGAACATGCCGTGCAGGTACATGCCCAGCACGTTGCCTTCGACGTTCTGCCACGCCAGCCCGGCCGGCATGGCGGGGTGCGCTTCGTTCATGCCGGGGTGCTGGAAAGTGCGGCCGTGGTGGATCTCGTAGCCTCGCATGGCCACGCCAGACAGCGCGGCCCAGGGGCCGCCCACATCGCGAAACCGGGCATGCGTGCTCCTGACCGATTTGGCGGGCTTGAAAACCGTCACCAGCGGCAACAGTCCCAGCCCCGGCCCATTGTTCTCGATGCCGTGCGTGTCGATCAGCGCCTCGCCCAGCATCTGCAAGCCGCCGCAAATTCCGAGCACCGCGCCGCCACCGGCCGAATGCTGCGCGATAGCGGCGTCCAATCCTTGCGAGCGCAGCCAGTCGAGGTCGCTGCTCGTGTGCTTGGAACCGGGCAGGACGATCCAGTCGGCGCGCGCCACATCGGCCGGACTGCGCGCCCACACCAGGCGCACGCCCGGCACGTTCTTCAGCGGCTGGAATTCGTCCAGGTTGCTGATGCGCGGATAGACAATCACGGCGATCGTCTTCGTGACGGCGCCGCGCGCCATAGTACGGTCGTCGAACACCCCGTCTTCCTCGGGCAGGCCGTGCTCCCACCACATTGGCAAGGTCGCCAGGACGGGGGTGCCGGTCAGGTCGCGCAGCATCTGAGGCGCCGGCGCCAGCAGCGACCCGTCGCCGCGGAACTTGTTCAGGACAAAGCCGGTGATCAGTCTTCTGTCCTCTTGAGGCAGCAGCGACCAAGTGCCGTAGAGATGAGCGAAGGCTCCGCCCCGATCGATGTCGGTAACCAGCAGGCAGCGCGCATCCGCGTGCCGTGCCACCCGCATGTTGACGATGTCGCTGGCCGCGAGGTTGATCTCGGCCGGCGAACCTGCGCCTTCGATCACCACGATGTCGTTTTCGGCGCGCAACTCGTCCAGGCTCTGGGCGATCACCGGCCAGACCTGGTCACTGCGATCACGCCAGGGCATGCGCGAGAGTTTCTCGCTGACCCGGCCCAGTAGCACGACCTGGCTGTGGGTGTCGCGTTCGGGTTTGAGCAGCACCGGGTTCATCCTCACATCGGGCTCGGCTCGCGCTGCCAATGCCTGGAAATACTGCGCGCTGCCGATCTCTCCGCCGCTCACGACGCGCGCGTTGTTGCTCATGTTCTGCGCCTTGAACGGCGCCACCTTCAGGCCCTGGCGGGCGTACTTGCGGCACAGCGCCGTGACCAGCCAGCTCTTGCCCGCCCCGCTGGT
>DATNCB010000169.1:0-4242 GCA_035571715.1 Ramlibacter sp. | reverse complement strand
GGCATCGCGACCAGGCTGACCTCCTTGACCTGCGGCAGCCCGAAGATCAGGTTCTCGACCTCGTCGCAGCTGATCTTCTCGCCGCCGCGGTTGATCAGGTCCTTGCGCCGGCCCTCGGTGTAGACGTAGCGTCCCCGCTTGCGCACGATGTCGCCCATGCGGTAGAAGCCGTCGGCCGTGAATGCCTCGGCGTTTTTTTCCGGCGCGTTGTAGTAGCCGTTGATGGTGTACGGGCCGCGCACGATCAGTTCTCCGGGCTCGCCGTCCGGGACCTCGTTGCCCGCGTCGTCGACGACCTTGATTTCGTCCAGGGCGCAGACCGGCGCGCCCGAACTTTCCAGCAGCAGCTCGTCGGGGTCATCCAGCCGCACCATGTTGATCAGGCCCTCGGCGGTGCCGTAGTCTTCTTGCGGCGTGCAGCGCAATTCCTGCCGGATCCGCGCGCGCAATTCGGGCGCCAGCCGGGCGCCGCCGTTTTGCACCACCTTCAGCGACGACAGGTCGAAGCGCTTGGGCACGTCGCTGTTGAGCCAGTTGGCAATGAGCGGAACGACCGCGGCGATCACTGTCACGCGCTCGCGCTGGATAGTCGAAAAGATGTCTGTCGTGTCGGTGCTGGTCCCGATGACCAGGGTGCCGCCGGCATAGAACGCCCCGAGCAGGCCCGGCGACGCCAGGTTGTAGTTATGGGCGAGCGGCAGCACCGCCATGAAGACCGTGTTGGCGTCAAAGGCCGCGGCCTGCGCGCACAAGCGGGCGTTCAGAACGTAGTCGTTGTGGGTGCGGGGAATCAGTTTCGACAGCGACGTCGTGCCGCCCGACAGCAGCATGGTGGAGACCTCTCCGGCGTCGGGTAGTACCGCCTGCAAGGCTTGGTCGATCGTATCCTGATGCGCCGTCCGGACGTGCGAGGCGAGGGCGGTTTGCCCCGCAGCCGCTTGCCCGGCAACGATTACATTGCGCAGGGACGGGAATTCGGCCGCCATCTCGGCGGCCATCGGCCGGTAGTCGAATCCGCCAACCGTGTCGGCAATGAAATAGGCGCTGGCCCCGGAAGCGCGGATGAAGTGCCGCACCTCGGCGTGGCGATGCGCGCGCAAGGCCATTACCGGGATGACGCCGATCCAGTTCAAGGCCAGATACGTCGTGACGAACTCCGGGATGTTGGGCAACTGCATCACGGCGCGATCGAGAGGCTTCAGGCCGAGCTCGAGCAGGCCGAGCGCCAGCTGCCTGGACTGCGCGATCAGCTCTTCGTAGGTGATCCGGCGGTCACCGTACACGACCGCCACCTTGCCGGGTTGGCGGCGCGCGGTACGTGCCACCATCTCGGCCACCGTCAGGCCTTCCCACAGGCCGGCGTCGCGATAGCGCTGCGCCGCTTCTTCAGGCCAACCGACGAATCCTTCCAACATAGTTCGCTCCTCTTGAGACATGCCGTCAATGCCGCGGCGCGCGATCACTCTTACCGACTACTTCCGGATGGAGGGCTTCGTAGGCGCGAGCCAGTTCTGGATCGCGCCGCCTCACTTCCGCGTGATCGACGCGCCCGGTGCGCGTCATGTAGCTGTAGGCGAATTCGACCGGTGTCAGCGTGGTGACCAGCTGGTCCATCCGTTCGTACCACTGGAGGCTCGCATTGGCCGCGTCCCAGATCTTCTTCATCGGTGGCAGGCGCATCTTCTGGAAGCGGGCGAGCCCTGCCGGAACATCCATGCCGCATTCCTTGAGCGCCTTGAACAAGGCCACGGAGTCCTCCATGGCCAGTCGGGTTCCCGATCCAATGGAGAAGTGCGCCGTGCGTAGCGCGTCGCCCAGGAGCACCATGTTGCCCAAGCTCCAGTGCTCGTTCCAGATGGCCGGGTAGTTGCGCCAGTACGAGTTGTTGGAAATGATCGGATGGCCTTCGAGGTCCTTGGCAAACACTTGCTCGCAGTACTTGATCGTGTCCTCGGGGCTCATCGTCGCGAACCCGGCGCGCTGCCAGGTGGCTTCTTCCACCTCGACCAGGAACGTGCTCATGTCCGGCCGGTACCGGTAGTGGTGAGCACAGAAGACCCCGGCATCGGTCTCGCGGAAAGTCAACGTCAGGCTGTTGAATGCCTTGCTGGTGCCGTACCAGATGAATTTGTTGCTGCGCCATTCTGTCGTGGTGCCGAACTTCGACTCGTTCTCGCTGCGGATCCACGAGAAGGCGCCGTTGGCGCCGACGATCAGGTCGGCATCGCCGGCTTGTTCCAGCGTCGTGATTTCAGTTTCGAAGTTGATCTTCAAGCCCAGTTTCTCGACATACGCGTAGAGCAGGGTGAGCAACTCGAGCCGGCCGATCGAAGCGAAGCCGTTGCCCGCGACGGGGATCCGGGTGTCGTTGTGGACGATGGTGATGTCGGGCCAGTTTTCCAGGTGCGGCGTCAGGTACCGGTACAGTTCCTCATCATCGGCACGAAGGAAATCGAGCGCGCGATCCGAGAACACGACCCCGAATCCCCAGGTCGCGTCGCGCGGGCTGCGTTCGAACAGCGTGATCTCGTGCGACGGGTCATACCGCTTCATGAGCGCGGCGAAGTACAAGCCCGCCGGGCCTGCGCCGATGATCTTGATCTTCATGCTGCGGTTTCCATCAGCGCGTTGGGGGCCGACGCGCCGGCCCCGGGGATGCTCGATTCGCCTTGGCGCCGATCAGGTGATCTGCTTGCCGCCGAACGATTCGAACGTCTTGATCTGGGGTGGCGTGCCTTCGAAGCCCAGCTCCTTCCAGCGCGCGCAAACCTGGTCGTAGACCTCTTTCTTGAGCAAGGTGCGCGGCGAAAAGCTGTTGTTGTACTTGTATTCCTTGCACGCATTGATGATGCACTTGGAGCCCAAGGGCCGGATCTCCGGCGGGTTCTGGCTGGGATCGAGGAACGTGCTCCAGGTTTCGCGCAAGATCTCGATCGAGTGGGCCGGCCGTGACCGGGTGACCATCGCCCACAGCACCTCGTCCATATTGGACGGATCGACGTCGTCATCGACGACCACGATGTACTTGGTGAAATACGCGCCGCCCATGCACTGGGCCGCGAGCGAACCGACCTGCGACGCATGTCCCGCATACCGCTGCTCGATCGACACGACCGTCATGCCCCAGCCAGCCGCTTCCGGCGGCGACCAGACGCCCTTGATACCCGGCACGCCCATGCCGTCCAGATCGGTCCACACCTTCGCCGCTTTCGCCATGCTCCACATCAGGCCGCACTCGTTCGACCAGCCATCGGCCATCAACGCACTCGTGATGATGGGGTTGTTGCGATGGCGAACCGCGGAAATTTCGATGTAGGGGGTTGCCCCGCCCGGGCGGCCGTAGTAGCCGGTGAACTCGCCGAACGGACCCTCCGATGCCCTCTTGTCGGGGTACGAAAAACCCTCGACGATCAGTTCGGCATTGGCCGGCAATAGCAGGCCGGTAACGTCGCTCTTGAATACCTCGATCGCGGCGCCGTTGATGCCGCCCGCATATTCGTACTCGGAGACGTTCTTCGGAAACGAGGTGGCCGCGGTGAGGAACAGCAGCGGCTCCAGGCCATACACCGCAGCGACGGGGGCCGGTTGGCCTTTGGCCCACCACTGCTCGCGATCGAGCACGGCATCCTTGCCGGGCGAAGCGTAGAAGCCGACCTGGCGCGGGCCTTGGAGCATCTGCCGATACGTTCCCAGGTTGATGCGATCGTTGGAGGGATCGCGGGTGATGACGGCGTCCGACGTCCCGATGTACTTGCCGCCGTCCAGCGGCCACATCTGCGGTGCCGGGAACTTCGTCAGGTCGACCTCGTCGCCCCGCTTGATGTTGGCATTGACCGGGGCAACCGCGGCGTCGATCTCCTTGGGCGGAATGCGTCGCTTCATCTTGTCCGACAGGATCCGCGTCAGCTCGATCGGGGTCTTGCCCGGCAGCTCGCGAATCGTCAGGGCGGCGCGGTTCAGGCTGCTGCCGAAGGGATTGAAGAGCAGACGGCTGCCCGGGTGCCCCAAGATGTTCTCGAACAGCAGAGTGGGTCCACCCTGCGTCTTCCCGCTCAGATACGTAATCGTCGCCATCTCGAGCACGGGGTCGACCGGGGCCGTGATGCGTTTCAGTTCCCCCATCGCCTCGACGCGGGTGAGCCACTCATCCAGACTGTCGACCGTGAAATCGGTACTCGCCAGTTTTGCCTGCTTGCCGTCGTCCATTTCGAATCCCCAGTCTTGGTTGATGCCGCGCGACCA
>DATNCB010000168.1:0-1934 GCA_035571715.1 Ramlibacter sp. | reverse complement strand
GGGCTGCTCGGTCACACGGTGGGCGGCGGCAACGGCAACACCGCCGCGACGGCCGTGGGCGCAGTCGCGGGCGCGTTCGTGGGCAACGACCTGGCGAAGCGCAGCGCCAACAGCCACGCCGAGCGGGCCCCGGCCGAGGTGAAGAACTGCAAGACCGTCAAGGAGACGCAGAACCGCCTCGTGGGCTACCGCGTCCGGTACGAATATCACGGGCACGAGTTCGAATCGATCGTGCGCAGCAACCCGGGCAGCACCCTTCCGGTCAGCCTGTCGGTCACGCCCGTGGACACGCCATAGCCCGGCGGCGACGGTAGCCAAGGCGTGCGCCACGCCCTTCTGCTCCAATGCGCCATCCGCGTCGCCGCGGAGCACGGCATCGGCGATGCTTCGATTCCGCGCGTGATCGCGATGGCACAAGTCCCGGCCGCCGTGTTCCGCAGCTATTTCGGGACCGATGGTGAGCTTTGGCAGACGGTGGCGGACGGCCTGAGCAACGAGCTCATCTTGATCATCGAAGCCACGGCGGGCGATTTCGTCGATCCGGCCAAGCGCATTGCCTGCGGCGTGCGCATCTATCTGCACCTGGCTCGCGACTGCCCGGTGTTCGCGAAGGCGGTTGCCCATCGCGGCCTCGACGTGGCAGGCGCGGCGAGCCTGATCCACAACTATCTTCCCGGCCACATCGCTTCGGGAAAGCACTCGGCGCGCTTCGCCGATGCGGCCGCGGAAACCGCCATCGACCTGATCGCCGGCACGACGCTGGCGGCGGTGATGCGCATCGCCGACGGCAGTGCGCCGGCCGATCATCCCGAACGAGTGGCCCTGGCGATCCTCAAGGGCCTCGGCGTTCCGGGACTGCAGGCGCAGCGCCTGGTCAAGATCGAACTACCGCCATTCCAGCCGGCCCCGGGCAGCATGCTCGCGCTGGCGCTGTCGATGCCGGGTTGATCAGCAGAGCTGGGGGCGCATTGCGCCAGTGCGGTTGATGGCTGCGCTGGCCGAAGGCGGACATCGTTCCAGCTTTTGTACAAGGGACGTTCTCAGCCGCATTTTGAAGGCGGGCGAATTGCGCGGGCGTATCCATCAACGTCGCCGGTGTATGAGTAAACGTACTGTCATCAGGAATATTTGTCGTTTGTGCCGCGATGGCGCCCCCCTCTAGCATCACGACCGCGACAACAAGCATTCAATCATAAAGAGGAGACTTCGAAACCATGGATTCGAAAAGCAAGACACGCAGACTCACTGTCCTCTCGCCGAGGAGCAGTTCGGCGTGAACTGACAGTCCCCCTAACCGTTCGTCGCCCGAAAGAGCCGGGCACTGGGGCGCTCGTTGGCTGCGATGACGCAGATCGGGCGCCAGGGCTGGGCCATCGATCCCGGGTGATCCGTCGCCCGCCGCCGTCCCGGCAATAGGTCCACCGCGCTGCTGAGTTCCGCAGGCCGGTCCCGCCAAACCAAGAAAGAAGAGCACCCGGCTTCACCGCCAGGGAAGAGTCTTGCTGTATCCAATCGCTGTGATGGATACGGCTTTTCGCCATGTCTCACAGCGACATACCTAAAGAGGAAGCAGATGAAAACGTCAGAAGATCGACGCGCGACAAAGCCCCGGTTCGCCGCAAATCGGGCGAAATGGCCCGTTGTTTGTAGCGCCGCAGTCCTAAGCGCCCTAACAGTGACCCCCGCCGCGGCGGACGCGTTGAGCGACCTGAAAGTCCAGGTGCAGCAGATGCAGGAGCAGATCCAGCAGATGCAGGCGAAGCAGGAACAGGCGGCGAAGGACTCGGCGGCTGCGGTGGCCAAGGCCGACGTGGCCACGAAGGACGCCACGGGCAGCTTCCCCGGCTCCTTCAAGATCCCGGGCACCAATACCTCGATGAAGTTCGGCGGCTACGTGAAGGCTGATTTCATCCATGACTTCAAACAGAATGTCG
>DATNCB010000167.1:0-2490 GCA_035571715.1 Ramlibacter sp. | reverse complement strand
CGCGTCGATGCGCACGTGTTCGTCCACCAGCAGCACGTAGCCGGCGGCGCAAAGGAACGCCGCGCCATAAAGCTCCCACTGGGCTTCCAGCCAGAAATTCGAGCTCAAGGCGAAAGCCTTGCGCATGACGGCGTTGCCCGCGCTGATCAGGATCGAAGCGAGGATCAGCCAGACGGTGGCCCGTCCGATCCAGCGATTCAGTGTGTCGATCGCGCGCGAAACCGAATTCAGGAACTGCATGTGGTGTGACCGGGCCGTTAGCCTTTCCTTCGCGTGCGCACATTACGCGCATTCGCCGCTGCGCACAATCGGATCGTCCGCGTGCAGCGGCTGCGCAGCCGGTGCACAATGGCACCGCATGAACCCGCCCGCGATCCGCGCTGCCCTGCCCGGCGATGAAGCCGCGTGGCGCAAGCTGTGGCGCGGTTACTGCGATTTCTACGGTGCCCATCTCGGCACCGAAGTCACCGATCGCACCTGGAAGCGCATCCTCGACCCGGACTCCGCCGTCATGTGCATCGTGGCGGAGGTGGACGGCCAGGTCTATGGCTTCGCCAACTGCGTGGTCCACGAAAACACCTGGGAAATCCAGCCGGTGTGCTACCTGGAGGACCTGTTCGTGCTGCCTTCGGCCCGCGGCCACGGCATCGGCAAGGCCCTGATCGAATGGCTGCGCAATGCCATGCGCGCCGAAGGCTGGGCACGGTTGTATTGGGTCACGCGCGAGGACAACGATCGTGCCCGCAAGCTCTACAACAATTTCGCGCAGGCGGACGGATTCGTGCGCTACGTCGTCAGGCAACGTTAGCCGCACATGACGCCACCCATGCGAATACGCGCTTACCACTCGACCGATGAGGAAGCGGTCGTCGCCTTGTGGCATGAGTGCGGCCTGACGCGGCCCTGGAACGATCCGCGCAAGGACATTGCTCGCAAGCTCACCGAGCAGCCCGAATTGTTCCTGGTGGGCACGGTCGATTTCAAGCTGGTCGCCACGGCGATGATCGGCTTCGACGGGCACCGGGGCTGGGTCTACTACCTCGCGGTGGCGACGGCCCACCGCAAGCACTCGCACGGCCGCGCTCTCATGGATGAAGCCGAGCGCCGCTTGATCGCGCGCGGCTGCCCGAAGATCAATCTCCTGGTGCGCTCATCCAACACGGCCGTAATCGAGTTCTATCGCAGCCTCGGTTATGCGCAAGACGATGCACTCAGCATGGGCAAGCGGCTGATCAAGGACGACTGAGGCAAACCGCCTTGTGGCGCCCGATCTTAGGCGCTATAACGTCTCCCCGTCCAACAACAACACTGGAGACACCATGAACCGACTACTCTCACTTGCGGCGGCCATCCTGCTGGCAGCGATTGGCGCCGCGGGTTGTGCTTCCATGGCCGGAGACGCCGGCTGGCAGACGCTCATCGACGGCGGCAAGGGCATGGAGAACTGGACCAATCTCGGCGGGGCCAACTGGCGTTCCGAGGACGGCGCCATCGTCGCAGACAGCAAGCCCGGACCCGAAAACACCTACTACCTGCTCTCGAAGAATTCGTACAAGGATTTCCAGATCCGCGCCGAATTCTGGGTTAGCGATGACGCGAACAGCGGCATCTACATGCGATGCTCCGGCGCGCGGCCGTTGACCGACCGCGACTGCTATGAAGCCAATATCTTCGACCGCCGGCCGGACCCCAGCTACGGCACGGGTGCTATCACGAACTACGCCAAGGTCGACCCCATGCCGAAGGCGGGCGGCAAGTGGAATATCTACGACATCACCGTCAAGGGCAGCCGGATCACCGTCATGCTCAACGGTGTCAAGACGGCCGAAGCCGAGGACGGCAAGCTGGCGAGCGGTCCGGTCGCGCTGCAGTACGCGGGCGGCGTCGTCAAGTTCCGCAAGTTCCAGATCAGGCCCTTGTAGGCCCATCGACATCGGCAGCACCATGTACCGCCTCCACTGCTTCAGCCAATCGGGCAACAGCTTCAAGGTTGCCTTCTTCCTGCGGGCGCTGCACCAGCCGTGGGAGCCGGTGTACGTGGACTACATGAACGGGCTGACCCGCGACGCTTCCTGGCGCGAGCAGACCAACGAAATGGGCGAGGCGCCCGTGCTCGACGATGGAGCGCGCCGGCTCACGCAGTCCGGCGCCATCCTGACCTGGCTCGCGCGCAAGCATGGCGCGTACGGCGGGCGCGATGAAGACGAGCAGATCGACGTGCTGCGCTGGCTGCTGTTCGACAACCACAAGTTCACCAGCTACTTCGCGACCTACCGGTTCATGAAGGCGTTCGGTGCAGCGGCGCCCGATCCGGCGATCATGGGGTGGCTCAAGAGCCGGGTCGACGGCGTCTTCGGCATCGTGGAAAAGCATCTTGCTTCTCGCAGCTTCATCGTCGGCGACGCACCGACGATTGCCGATTTCTCGATGTCGGCCTACCTGTTCTATCCGCCGGAAGAAAGCGGCTACGTGCTCGCGCAAAGCCATCCC
>DATNCB010000166.1:0-1686 GCA_035571715.1 Ramlibacter sp. | reverse complement strand
GCCACGACGATCAGGTTGCGGTTCTGCGAAAAGTCCACCTTGTTGTCGACCCAGATCTTGGCGCCGGCCGTCGCGATCAGGCCGAATACGACGATCGAGACACCGCCCATCACCGGCAGCGGAATGGCCTGGATGACGGCGCCGAATTTCGGCGAGAAGCCCAGCACGATCGCGATCACCGCCGCGACGACGAAGACGGCGGTGGAATAGATCTTGGTCGCGGCCATCACGCCGATGTTTTCGGCGTAGGTCGTCACGCCCGTTCCGCCGGCTGCGCCGCTGATCATGGTGGCCACCCCATCGCCGATGAACGCGCGGCCGATGTACTGGTCGAGGTTGCGGCCGGTCATGGCCGTGACGGCCTTGATGTGGCCCAGGTTCTCGGCCACCAGGATGATCGCCACCGGTGCGATCAGCAGCATCGCGCCGCCGTCGAACACCGGCGCCGCAAAACCGGGCATGCCGATCCACGCGGCGTTGGCGATGCCCGACAGGTCGAGCGGCTTGCCCAGGCCCAGGCCGTTCGCGAGGACGGCGTAGACGATGCTCGCGACCACCAGCCCAACCAGGATCAGCAGCCGCTGCACCATGCCGCGCGTGAACACCGCGACCATGCCGACGCAAACGAAGGTGACCGCCTGCATCCACGAGTCGAAGTTGCTCGCGGCCATGTTCTTGATCGGGATGCCGGCCAGGTTCAGGCCGATCACGGCCACGACGGCGCCGGTGACGACCGGCGGCATGACCTTTTCGATCCAGCCCGTGCCGACGGCCTGGACGGCCGCACCGATGAGCGTATACAACAGCCCGCAAGCGATGATGCCGCCCAGCGCCACGCCGATGCTGGCGTTCGGGCCCTTGCCCGCGTAGCTGGTCGCCGCGATCACGACGCCGATGAAAGCGAAACTCGAACCCAGGTAGCTCGGCACCTTGCCGCCGGTAATGAGGAAGAACACCAGCGTGCCGACGCCGCTCATCAGGATGGCGATGTTGGGATCGAACCCCATGAGGATGGGGGCGAGCACCGTCGCGCCGAACATCGCGATCACGTGTTGCACCCCCATCGCCGCGGTCTGCGGCCAGGGCAGGCGCTCGTCGGGCGCAATGACGCCGCCTTGCCGCAGCACATCGTGTGACTTCTCCGTCCAGTCGAACATTCCCATCGCTCGCTCCTTGTTGTTGAGTGCAGCGATGCTAGAAGCAATGTGCCCCTTGCACAAGGGCCCGCGGTCAAGTGATGCCGCAGCCGGCGAAGATCGCGACCTTGCCGAGCACTTGCGCGTCCTTGAGGAGCTTGCGGTGCCCCAGGCCCTGCGTGGCCAGGAACTGCGCGCCGCCGATCGCGTGGGCATAGGCCATGCCATCGGCGAAGGCATTGATGCTGTCGTCGCGGTCGTGCACCACCAGCGTGGGCACGCGAATACGCGGGCCGACCGCGGCGGGCTCGAACTGCGGCATCAGCACGCCCTCGCGCGCTTCGATGCGCCTTTGCATCGCCGCGCGCGTGGTTTCGGAGAGGCCGAATACGTGTGCGAACAGGCGCGTGTAGTCGCGCGGCGACGCTGGCGGCGCGAGCAGGACGAGGCGCTCGGTCGCGAGTCCCCGGCTGGCCGCGTAAGCCGCCGCGTTGGCCGCCAGCGAGTGAGCGACGACTGCGCGCAGCCGGTGGCCATCGTGCTGCAGTCG
>DATNCB010000165.1:0-2721 GCA_035571715.1 Ramlibacter sp. | reverse complement strand
CGGCGCGAAGCCCTGGCCCCACACCTCGTGATGCAGCGTGTCCACCAGATCGGGCCGGCGGTACTCGGGCGCCAGCGGCCCGTCGGTGTGCAGCCGGCGCAATAGCGTCGCCGCGTCCAGCCACTCCTCGCTCACGCGGATGAGGGCCTGCTCGAACACATCGAGTTGGTCTTCGGCGATCGTGCAACCGGCTGCCATGGCATGGCCGCCGAACCGCAGCAGCACACCCGGATGACGCTTGGCCACCAGGTCGAGCGCGTCGCGCAGATGAAAGCCCGCGATCGAGCGTCCCGAGCCTTTGAGTTCGTGCTCGCGGCCCGGCGCCTGGCTGGCCGCGAACACGAAAGTCGGCCGGTGCAATTTGTCCTTCACGCGTGAGGCGACGATCCCCACCACGCCTTCGTGGAAGTCGGGGTCGAACACGCAGATCGCGGCCGGCGGATCGTCTCCCTCCTCGAACAGCGTGTCGACGATCAGCATCGCTTGGTCCCGCATGCCGCCCTCGATATCGCGCCGCTCGCGATTGATGGTGTCCAGTTGACGGGCCAATTCGTCGCCGCGCGCCGCCTCGTCCGTCAATAGGCACTCGATCCCGAGCGTCATGTCCGCGAGGCGCCCCGCCGCGTTGATGCGCGGGCCCAGGGCGAAGCCGAAATCGAAGGTGGTCGCCAACTTGGGGTTGCGCGCCGCTGCCGTGAACAGGCTGGCCAGCCCGCACGGCAGCGCGCCGGCACGCACGCGCCGCAAGCCCTGGGCCACGAGGCGCCGGTTGTTCGCGTCGAGCTTGACGACGTCAGCGACCGTCCCCAGCGCCACCAGCGGCAGCAGCGAGTCGAGTTTCGGCTGGTTGGCCTGATCGAATACGCCCCGCTGCCGCAGCTCCGAGCGCAGCGCCATCAATACGTAGAACATCACGCCCACGCCGGCAATCGACTTGCTTTCGAAATCGCAACCGGGCTGGTTCGGGTTGACGATCACGGCCGCGTCGGGCAACCGCGGGCCGGGCAGGTGGTGGTCGGTCACCAGCACCTGCAGGCCCAGCGCATTGGCGGCGGCGACGCCTTCGACGCTGGCGATGCCGTTGTCCACGGTGATCAGGATGTCGGCGCCGCGCGCCTTGACGCGCTGGGCGATCGGCGGCGTCAGGCCGTAGCCATCGATCACGCGGTCCGGCACCAGGTAATCAATGTGTTGCGCGCCGAGCAGGCGCAGCCCGCGCATCGCCACCGCGCAGGCGGTTGCGCCGTCGCAGTCGTAATCGGCGACGATGCACAGCTTTTTGCCGGCGGCGATGGCGTCGGCCAGCAGCACGGCGGCTTCCTGCGCGCCTTTCATACCACTCGGCGGCAATAGGCGCGCCAGTGCGTCGTCCAGCTCGTCCTTGCCTAGCACGCCGCGTGCCGCATACAGGCGCGCCAGCAACGGGTGGATGCCGGCCTGCTCCAACGCCCACGCGGCGCGCGGCGGAATGTCGCGGATGATGATTTTCATAATTTTTCGAGCACGACCGCTGCCTGCCTGCCGGTAAAAAGGCCGCCGAGACGCCTGCGCAGCGCGCCGGCCGGCCGGCTCGACCAGGTCCGCGCGTTGCGCTCTCCGCACAGCGTCAGCGCTACGCCTTCATCGGCGTCCAAGGCCTTGGCCAGGCGGGCGCACTCTTGCGCATCGAGCTGTCGCCACGCGGCAGCCCAGCCGTGCCAGTCTCCCAGCAACGCCGCGTTGCGCAGGTCATGCGTCACCTCCAGCCCGGGCGGCACTTGCGCGGCATGCTGGGCGGGCAGGGCGCCGGTGCAACTGGCCCAGAACGAATTGACCGGCGACAAGCCGCCGCGCGTACGCTCGTCGTTCACCGGGTGCGTGTACAGCAGCATCTGCATTTCCTGCTGCAGGCGCCGCAGGGTCCGGCCTTCCGGCGAGCGCGGCATCCACTGGTCGATCGAGCGGCCTGCCACGCGGTCCAGCGAGGGCGTCGGCAGATCGCGAAAGAGCTCGCCCTGCGCCAGCCAGAGCGTGGGTGCGTCGTATTCGAGCGTGATGCCGTCCTGCTCGAAGAATGGCGTCATCGCCTCCAGCAGCAGCCGCGATTCGCGCTCGTCCAGCCGCATGTCCTGCGGATGGTTCATGTCGATGTGACTCTGGCCCACGGTCCAATGGCACGGCGTGATGCGCGCCCAGGCCTGGCCGCCGGATTCGCGGCCCTCCTGCTCCACCTGCCAGGCGGCCCACGGAATACGCCCGTCGTCGCCGGGCAGGCCGCACACCCGGGCCAGCGCGCGTTCGTGCGGCATGGAAAGCGTGAACTCGTCCCCGGCCTCGGTGTGCAAAGGCGCCAGCCGGGCCAATAGCTTCTCCAGCTGGGGAAGCGCCAGGGTGCGTCGTACCTGCGAACACCCTTCGGCCAAGGCTGAGGCGAAGGGAATGAACAAGTGGACACCGTCTGACATGGGGGTATTGTCCGGGATGCCACAATCGGCTGCGAAGAAGATCTTCACACACCCGATGCGAATTCCCTA
Source organism: Ramlibacter sp. (assembly GCA_035571715.1). Classification (GTDB taxonomy): domain Bacteria; phylum Pseudomonadota; class Gammaproteobacteria; order Burkholderiales; family Burkholderiaceae_C; genus Ramlibacter. The sequence continues at coordinate 208 of DATNCB010000165.1, read as the reverse complement.
CGAACTGGCCCTGGGCTGGCGCTACACCCGCGCCGGCCGCGCCACGCGCCGCAACGGCTTCATCTCCTTCATCTCCGGCGTGTCGATGCTGGGCATCGCGCTGGGCGTGGCGGCGCTGATCATCGTGCTGTCGGTGATGAACGGCTTCCAGAAGGAGGTGCGCGACCGCATGCTGGGGGTCGTGTCGCACATCGAGATCTTCGGCCCG
>DATNCB010000164.1:0-3231 GCA_035571715.1 Ramlibacter sp. | reverse complement strand
GATTTCGAGCACGGGCCACCTGATCCTGGCCGGGTCGCTGCTGGGCTTCGACGACGAGAAGGCCAAGGTCTTCGACATCGCGATCCAGACCGGCGCCATCTTCGCGGTGATCCTCGTCTACTGGCAGAAGATCCGCGAGACGATCGTGGCGCTGCCGACCCAGCAGCAGGCGCAGCGTTTCGCGCTCAATGTGCTGATCGCCTTCATGCCTGCGGTAGTTCTGGGGCTGCTGTTCGGCAAGGCGATCAAGGCGAACCTGTTCACGCCGGCCGTGGTCGCCAGCACGTTCATCCTCGGTGGCTTCGTGATCCTGTGGGCGGAACGGCGCACGCACGCCGCCCCGCGCATTCACGACGTCGACCAGATGAGTCCTTGGGACGCGCTCAAGGTCGGCCTGGTGCAGACGCTGGCGATGATCCCGGGCACCAGCCGCAGCGGCGCCACCATCATCGGCGGCATGCTGCTGGGGCTCTCGCGCAAAGCCGCCACCGATTTCTCGTTCTACCTGGCGATCCCGACCTTGATCGGCGCGGGCGCGTACAGCCTGTACAAGGAGCGCGCGCTGCTGTCGATGGCCGACCTTCCCTTGTTCGCCGTCGGGCTGGTGCTGTCATTCATCAGCGCCTGGCTGTGCGTGCGCTGGCTGTTGCGCTACATCTCCACGCACAGCTTTACGCCGTTCGCCTGGTACCGCATCGCCTTCGGGATCATGGTGCTGGCCACCGCGTGGAGCGGGCTGGTGACATGGGCGGAGTAAGGAGCCTCGCGGCAGAGAAACGGGCCTGCGCCGGGGCTTGGAATCGCGCCAGGCTAGGCGCAGCCGAGGCCGTGTGGTCGATCCACACAAGGAGGCTGTAACAACGCGTGGCGCGATTGCAAGCCCCGGCCCGAAGGGTTGGGCCTGCAAGGGGGCGCATGCGTTGTTACGGTCACGGGTCAAGCCGTCCAGGCTTGACCCGCGCCCGCGCCTAGCCTGCGCCCCCTTGCAGACCCAACGCAGGCCCGTTTTTCTGCCGCGAGGCTCCTAGCCCCGAGCCAGCGTTCGCCGCCCCAGCCGTTCGCTGCGCCTGAGCGCACGCCACTGGCCTTCGGGCTGCGCCAACCGATTGGCCACGATGCGCAGTACCTGCGGGTGCGTTCCCATACCCAGGTGACTGGCCGTGACTTCGACGCTTTCCGAGCGCTCGGATCTTTTCTCGATACAGCCGCGCCATGACACGATGCCGTCGGTCTTGCTGAAGATCGAGGTCGTGGGCACGGGCGGGCATTCGCGCAGCCGCGCCTCGAGATCGGGCGAGAGCTGCGAGCTGTCGCGATTGAGCAGCTTGTACACGGTACTCGCGTGGTTGCCCTCGCCCAACGCTCCGAACGGAGTGCCTAGTGTGATCACTTGGCGCACGCATTCGGGGCAGCGCTTGGCGATTTCGCGTGCATAGACACCGCCCAGGCTCCAGCCGATCAGGCTGGCCTTGCGGCCATGCCCGCGGTGCAGCTTGCGTACCCGCTGCTCCAGGTCCCCGAGCCAGTCGTCGAGGACGCCGGCGGGTCCGGTGTTGACGCCGCCTTCCCAGTCGTAGACGGTAAAGCCCGACTTCGCGAGAAAGCGCCGCAGGTGAGCCGTCGTCATGGCACCGCCCGCGAGGCCTGGGTAGACGACAACCGGATGGCCGTCGCCAATCGGCAGGGCTTCGTAGCCCGCCACCCGGGCGGCGCAGTAGTCGAACAGGGCACGCAAGGGCTCCATGGCAAGCAGTGAGAGCGGCGGCGCGTGCGGCGAGGATGAATAGGTTTGTGTTGAGTCCATGCCTGCAATGTGACGACCGCAGGGTCGCGGGCATGTGAGACATGGCGGAGTTGCCTGTAGGACGAGGCGACGAATGCTGCACTGCAACAGTGCAAACGACGACTTTCGCGTAAGGGGCGCTAGGCAGGGAAGTCGAAACCTCGCAATGCGGCCTCGATCGCAGCGGCGGTGGCAATCGGCTTTTCCATCGGGAAAAGGTGGCTGCCATCGAGCATGACTATGCGTCCCTCGACCAGCCTGGCCGTCATCGCCATGCCCACCTGCTTCATTTCTTCGGATTGCAGCCCGCCGATGAAGGCGGCGGGACATTCCAGCGGATGGCGCCGCAGCAGACGGTCCAGGTTGTGTGGCAATGTGTTGTAGATCGCCGTCTCGACGTCCCGGTCGAAGCTCAGCACGCACTCGCCCTCTTCGGCATGCGTGCAATGCGTCACGTAGTCGTGCAGCACCTGTTCGTCCCACTTGGCGAATACTTTCTTGTGGCGGAAATGCTCGAACACCGCTTCGCGCGTGGGCCAGCGGTTCTTGCGTTGGCGGCTGATGCGGCCCGGCGAGATCGAACCCACGAGCTGGCTGCGCTTCATCGCACCCAGCGCCGTGGCTTTCCAGCCACCGAGCAGCGGCGCATCGAGCAGCACCACGCCGCGCGCCAGTTGCGGATAGCGTGCCGCACACATCAGGCTGAGGAATCCGCCGAGCGAATGGCCGACAAGGAAGGCCGGCTCACCATGCCGCTGGACTTCGTTCGCGGTGAAATCGTGCAGTTGCTGTACCAGGTAGCGCCAGTTGTCCGTCACCGGGTACGCAGGGTCATGGCCGAATTTTTCGACGGCCTTGACCAGGAATCCGCGCGACCGCAGATTCTTGAAAAGGACGCCGTAAGTCGCGGCAGGGAAGCTGTTGCCGTGGGAGAAGACGATCAGGCTCAAATGAGCCGCTCGTCCGGCCGCGTGATCTTCTTCAGCGGCTTGCTGCGCCCGTCGGTGCACTTCAACGGCGTATCGGTGTGGGCGTCGTCCCAGACCGGGTCTTCCAGGCTGTCGAACACCTCGCGCAGCTTCTGCCCCCAGCTGTTGTGCAGCATGCGGTAGTAGGGGTTCGTCATATCGATGCACACGATCTTGTCGGTCTCGAAACGGTTGGCTTCATAGACGACCAGGTCCAGCGGCGGACCGACCGACAGGTTCGATTTCATGGTCGAATCCATCGACACCATCGCGCACTTGGCGGCTTCGTCCAGCGGCGTCTCGGGCGTGAGCACGCGATCGAGCACGGGCTTGCCGTACTTGGACTCGCCGACCTGGAAGTACGGCGTCTCGGGCGTGGCCTCGATGAAGTTGCCGGCCGAATACACCTGGAACAGCCGCATGCTCTCGCCGCGGATCTGGCCGCCGAAGACCAGCGAGACGTTGAACTCGACACCGGCG
>DATNCB010000163.1:0-12207 GCA_035571715.1 Ramlibacter sp. | reverse complement strand
CTTGAATGCCCTCTTTCTCGCGCCGGTGCTGCGGTTCAACTACGAAGCCTGCGCGTCGAAGATGGACGGGCTGGCCGCAGCGATGGGCCTCAGTTCGGGCTCGGAGGTGCCGGACGCCTTCGAGCGGCTGGTGATTGAGCTGGGCCTGCCGTGCCGCTTGCGCGAGCTAGGCGTGGTGAAGGAGGCACTCGCGCCTCTGGCGCAGCAGGCCGTCGAGGACCACTGTAGCGCAACGAACCCTCGCCCGCTCGACATCGAAGCGGCACAGAAACTATACGCAGACGCATGGTAGCCAGTGCGAGCAGCCCGCTCTGAGCGCAGAACCGTTGGTATCAGGTACCGGCAGCGTCCAGGGTGCAGGCGTTCCAGCCGATCTGGGCGAACTCGCCGCGCAGTTGCCCGTGCGCCTGCGGCTGCAGCTCGTGCGACCAGGCCAGGCTGCGCAGCGCCTGCAAGGTGACCGGCCGGCGGCGGCCGGCAAACACGACGCAGTTGGCTTTTTCCGTTGCCAGCACCTGCATGGCGTTGCCTTTGAAGCTGCGAGCGATGCAGCTCGTGAACAGATCGTGCTCGGGATGGTCGGCGTGCAGATTCACCACCAGCACGCCACCAGGAGCGAGCGCGCGAAAGCAGTCGTCGTAGAACGCCTGCGAACACAGCCGCGCCGGCTGGCCCGACTGGTCGAAGCCGTCCACCAGCAACACGTCGAGTGCGCCGGACAGCGCCCGCACGAATACCGCCCCGTCGTCCTCCAGCACCGACAGCCGCGCATCGTCCTCCGGGATATCGAAGTCCTTGCGCAACGCGATCACGCCGGGATTGTTCTCCACGACTGTCATGCGCGCCGACGGCAGATGGCGATGGCAGAACTTCACGAGCGAGCCACCGCCCAGCCCGATCATCGCGATGTTGCGCGGGCGCGCGTTGAGCAGCAGAAAGCCCATCATCGTGCGCGTGTAGTCGATCTCCAGTTCGTGCGGTTGGTCCACGCGCATGCTGCTCTGGGTCTCGCCCATCGTGAAGTGCAAGGACCTGGTGCCGCGTTCCTCCACAACGAAGGCCGGTTCGAGATTCAAGTTCGCGAATTGCGCTGGCATGGCGGGATTGTCTCGGCCTAGACCAGGCGCTCGATCTTCTTCTTGCGCCACACGAACCGGTAATAGCTCGCCTGCAGCACCAGCATCGAGACGAACGTGATCGGGTAGGACATCCATACGCCGTTGACGCCGAAGCGATGGCTCAGCAGCCAGGCCGACGGCACCTCGATCAGCGCGATGCACAGGACCGAGATTGACGTGGGCACCAGCACGGTGCCGCTGGAGCGCATCACGCCGCCCAGCACCGAAGAAAAGCCGAACACGATACTGCTCCACAGCATGATGTGCAGCAGCGTCTGCGCCAGCTCGAGCACCGGCGCGCTGGTGACGAACGCACCGATCAGGTAGCGCGAGAACAGGTAGCCGACCAGCACCAGGCTGCCGGTGATCACGACGTTCATCTTCAGGCCGGTGCGCGTGATCGTGCCCAGCAGGTGCACGCGGCCGGCACCGATGGACTGCGCACCGAGAATGGACGCGGTGATCGCAATGGAAAGCGCCGGAAACTGCACGTAGTTCACCACCTGGTTCACCGCGCCGTAGGCGGCCGTCGCATCGGAGCCAAAGCCGTTGACCATCGAGAGCAGCGCGATCTCGGCCAGCGAAATCACGATCATCTGCACGCCTGTCGGCAAGCCGATGCGCAGCACCAGCCGCAGCAGGCGCGGGTTGATGCGCAGCGCCCGCAGCAGCTCCAGGTCGGGCGCCAGCGCATGGTTGCTGCGGCGCATGAACCACGCGAGGAAAACGAGCGCGCAAAGGAAGGAAATGATCGACGCCGCCGCGGCGCTGGTCACGCCCAACTGGGGCAGGCCGAACCAACCCCGGATGAATGCGGGCGTGAGCACGCACGACACCGAGGTGGAAAGAAGCAGCGCGTAAAGCGGCGTGACGGTGTCGCCCACTCCGCGCATGAGCTGGGTGAACAGGATGAACACCAGCAGCCCCGGCATCGCCAGCATCATCATGCGCGCATAGCCGAGCGCCATCGGCCGCACGTCGGCCGGCGTGCCCAGTGCGCCCAGCATTGCCTCGGTGAACATGCCGCCGAACAGCGCCACCACGAAACCCAGCAACAAGCCCAGCCCCAATGCCGTGCCGGCGATCGCCTTGACCTTGTGCGGCTCGCGTGCCCCCCAGGCCTGGCCAATCAGCACCGAGGCGCCGGCGCCGATGCCGATCACCAGCGAGATGAAAAAGAAAATGATCGGAAACATGCCTGCGACGGCCGCCAGCGCGCGGGTCCCCAGCATCTGCCCCACGAACACGTTGTTGAGCGTGCCCGAGAGCGATTGCAGGATGTTGGCCAGGATCATCGGGCCGAGAAACGCCAGGAACACGCGCCAGAGCGGACGCCCGGCGGAAAGCGCAGCAGGATGGGCCGCTGCCGGACTTTCGGAAGAAGAAGCACCAGTCATGGGCTGAGCGTACACGCAGCGTGAACCGGGCTGATCGCCAAGCTGCTGATCAACCAGTGATGAGCTGGGTGGGTTTCAGCGCCGGGGCTGTTTGCCGATGGGCCTGGGCAGGGCCTTGAAGCCCAGCCAGGCTACGCCGATCACCGCGTTGACCGGTATGGTGATCGAGGCCGGAATGTAGAAGAAAGCGGACAGCTGAGGCAGCCCGAGCAGCAACTCGGCATATCCGCCCATGGCGTACAACACCATGCCGCACCATAGCCAGCGCCGCATGTAGGTCAGCAGCCAGTGGGCCTGTTCGCAGTTGTGGCGCCAAGCGGCAGCCCGCTCGAACACATTGCCGTGGCCGGCATCCTTGAACAACCAGTCGAAAAAGAAGTACCGGTACAGCAGGGTGCGAAAAGGCAGTTCTTGCACTTTGGCGGGCCAGGGGAATGCGGATTCACTGTATTGTTTTTCAGGCCGTCCAGAGACGCTGTAGGCAACAATCCTGCGCCTCTGTGCGGGTTGATCTCGGCCGCTGACGAGAAGCTATTTCTTCTGGGCCTGCGGGTCGGCCGGCGTCACTTCGATCTTTGGCACGGTGATCGTTTCCTTCTGGGTCGTCACCTTGGGCACGGTCACCTGCTTTTCGGTCTTGGAGACCTTGACGTCGGGCGGCGTCACCTCGTACTTGCCTTCCTGTGTCTTCTTCACATCGCAGCCGTACAGCCCGGCGGCGCCGAGCCCTGCAAGCATCAAGGCAATAGCGTTTTTTCGCATGGCGTTCTCCCACGAAAAGAATGTGCTTTCATTGTTCGCAACGGGGGAGAGCGCGGCTGTAGGAACCTGCCCCGCCGTGCCGTACGGCGAGGCCGCCAACGCCCGCGCGCAATGACGGGCAGCCGCTGAAGCTCAACAAAAAAATGCCCGCCGGAGGCGGGCATTCTTGGGTAAGAAAAGAAGAATTACTTCTTGGCTTCTTCCTTCTTGGCGTCGGCGCCGGCGACAGCCTTGGCTTCCTTGGCCTTGGCGCTGGCGACAGCCTTGTCCTTGGTGGCGTCGGCAGCGGAGGTCTTGGCCTTCTTTTCGGCGGCAGCGGCCTTCTTGGCGGCCTTGGCGTCAGCCTTGGCCTTCGCTTTTTCAGCCTTGGCCGTGGCCTTGGCATCCTTCTTTTCGGCCGTGGCGTCGGCCTTCATTTCGCTCTTGGCGGCAGCCGAGGCGGCCGGCTTGGCGCCCGAAGCGGCGGCCATCGGGGCGCCGACGTGGGAAGCCGCGAAAGCGGAGGCGGCGAAGAGGGAGGCGACCAGGATAGCGAGGAGCTTGTTCATAAGAGTCTTCCAATGGATGGTTGTGAAATCTGCTGCCCAATCCTGGGCTGCCTCCAACTAACGCGGCAACAAGGGTTACCGTTGACGCCGGGCTGCCGCTTCAGGTGGAGCTGGCGGGGCGGCGCGGCCCCAGGTAAAGGGCGTCCGACCAGGTGGCCAGCCATTGGGGCCGCCAAGCCACCAGGATCGAGGCAACCGCGCAGGTCCAGGTAGATTCGCCCAGCGCCAACAGAAAGGCGGTCACGACCTGCATCTCGGAGTCCTCGGCGGTGAATCCCTGGCCAGCCGCGACCGCCCCCAGCGTGCGCACGAACAGCGCTGCCAGCGGCACGGCGAAAGCGCGTCCCAGCAGGTAAGCGGCCGGATGAGTGCCAAACACGGTGCGCACGCCCTGGCCCAGGAGCAGCACCATCGTGGCGGGCAGCACGCCGGACCAGACCGTCATGTCAAGCGCTTCAGTCCAGGACAGGCCGGCTGTCAGGATGGTGCTGAGGCCGGCGACGACCAGCACCGGCACGGCCAGCGGCCAACCCAGCATCAGCACCGCCAGCGCGGCCCCGGACCATTGCAGCGGAACCGGCATGGCGGCGCTGGTGGGCCATGCCCACAGCCAGGGAAGAATCGTCAGCATGGCCAGGAGCGGCGTCGCCAGGCCCTGGTGGGATGCGATTGGGCACAAGAGCCGCCAGGGTCGCACCACCAGCGCCGCCGCCAGGGCGAAGGCCAGGAGGAAGAGTTCCGCAATGGTCGAACCATCCATGGTCACGTCCGCGGTGCGCTCCAGTGGAATGAAAACTACTGTGCAGCGCGTGCCCGGCCCGTGCAGTGCGCCGGCAGGCAGTCGCGAAGTCATCCGGGCGGCAACGAAGCTGTAGGCGCCTTCCTATGCCCAGCTCAGGCTCGACCTCGGCGTTCACGCGGGCGCTTCCTGGACATCTGCGCCAGAACGGCTAATGTCCTTCAGACTCTTCGCCCAACGGAGACCTGCCATGAGCGATCGCATCCACCAGGAAGTCGTGTTCGCCGCCAGCCCGCAGCGGGTGTACCGGGCGCTCACCGACGGTGGGCAGTTCAGTGCGCTCACCGGCGCGCCCGCCGATATCAGCAGCGACGAAGGCGGCGCGTTCTCGTGTTTCGGCGGGATGATCACCGGGCGCCATGTCGAGCTGCGCCCGAACGAACGCGTCGTACAGGCCTGGCGCGCCGGCACCTGGGAGCCAGGCGTTTATTCCATCGCCCGGTTCACGCTCACGCCCGAGGGAGCGGGGACCTTGCTGGCGTTCGAGCACACCGGCTTTCCGGAGGGACAAAGCGAGCATCTTCAAGCCGGCTGGCACGCCAATTACTGGAAGCCGATGAAGAATTACCTCGAAAGCAGCGCGCATCCCTGAGACAAGGTATCGCTTGAGGCTGAGTGCCGGCGCCCGCGGTCGGCGCACGGCTGTTCCGACATGCATCACGGCGGATTTCCTACCTCCGTTGCAGTGGTGGCGGGGCTAGATTGGACTATCCCCACATCCGTTCAGGAGGTCGACATGCCACGTGGTGACAAATCTTCCTACAGCGACAAGCAGAAGCGCCAGGCCGAGCACATCGAGAAAGGCTACGAGAGCCGCGGCGTCGCCGAGGGCGAAGCCGAACGGCGTGCCTGGGCGACCGTGAACAAGGAGACCGGTGGCGGCAAGAAAAGCGGTTCCGGCCGCGGCAAGGCCATGGACACCGGACCCTCGAAGAAGGGCGGCAAAGCCGGCGGCCGGGCTGCGGCCGCGCGCACGCCCGAAGAACGCTCGGCATCGGCCAAGAAGGCAGCGGCTACGCGCAGGCGCAACGCCACTTCACGCTGACAGGCATGGCCTGGGCACTAGGCTTTTAGCAGCCGCTCCACCTGCTCGCGCCCCTCGGGGCTGGTCATCAGCACCAATGCGGCGCCGGCCTGGACGATGTAATCGTCCGCGGGGTTGAAGATCCAGTTGCCGCGCTGGTGCGTGGCCATCAGCATGTAGTGGCGCGACTTCGGGATCAGATCCGACACTGCCCTGGCAGCGACGCCTTCCGGCACTACGACCTCCTCGACCCGCAGGCCGTCGTCGGTGCGCAGCATTTGGTCCATGAAGTTGACCGCGTGCGGCCGCACCATCGCCGATGCGATGCGCATGCCACCCGTGAAGTCGGGCGAGACGATCTCGTCGGCGCCGGCCCGGTGCGCCTTGTCGGCATTGCGGATGTCGTGCAGCCGCGCGACGACGCGAGCCTTCGGATTGAGCAGCTTGACCGACAGCGAGATCATTAGGTTGTGGCTGTCGTCGCCGGTGACCGCGAAGGCGCCGGCGGCCGCGAGCACACCGGCGCGACGCAGCGCGTCGTCGTCCGCGGCATCGTCATGCAGGTACAGGCTCTGCGGGTAACGCTCCAGCCAGCGGTCCAGCGCCGCCTGATCCCTTTCGAGGACCACGAACGGGCGGCGTGTCTTGACCAGCTCGTCGGCCACGTTGCTGCCCACGCGGCCGATCCCGCACACGATGTAGTGGCCGCGAAGGGCGGCGATCTGGTGTTCCATATGGTGTTTCCTGAACGCGGCATTGAGATCCGATTCGAGCAGCAGAGCCACGAAAGTGGAGAACAGGTAGCTCATCGTGGCGATGCCCACCACGGCGATGGCCACCGTGAACAGGCGGCCCATCGGGTGGGCGCTCAGATCCACCACCTCCCCGTAGCCGATGGTGGCGACCGTGATGAAGGTCATGTAGAAGCTGTCGATCCAGCTGGCCGACGGCCGCCCGAGGTACCGGTAGCCGAATGTGCCCACCACATGGATCAGCAGCAGCAACAGGCCGCCATTGACCAGGCTTTTGAAATGCCTGCTTCGAAAGACTTTGTTCAAGCGGCTCCGTCCTCGTCCCCCACGACGATACGGAAAATTGTAGCTGGAGCAGCGAGCTAGAAGCCGGCCGCTTGCGCTTGGGCCAGGAAGTTGGCCAGTGTGGCGATGAGAACGGGCTGGCTGTCCGTCGGGCCCTGGTAGTAGACGTTGCCGTCCTTCACGCCGACATAGAAGTTGGTGGATGGGTAGTAACGGTAGTAGAAGCCGTTCCAGATGTCCGAGGTGGCCCCTGCCGGCTGCAGATAGCTGGCGTACGCTTGTTCGCCCCAGTTGAAGACGCGTTCGATCTGCGACACGTTCTTGATCGTCTCCATGATTCCGCCGGGTACGCCCAGGATCGATCCCGACACTGCAAAACCGCCGGATACGCCCGAGGCATAACTCGCGCCGCTGCCGGTGCCGGCGCAAAACGCGAGGTCCGTGTAGGTGGCCGTCGCCGATCTGACGAACTCGGGATATCCGTCCTTCATGTACCGGTGATCGCAGTCGAACGCTTCGGCCCGTTGCCACACCGTGGCTCCGGTGAACTGGGCGCTGACCATCGGGGTGATGCCGTCATTCTGATAAGTGCGTGAGAGGCCGCCGGGCGTATCGCCGTGCAGATACAGGTAAGACGGCAGCAGTGACGTCGAAGAACCCGGCTTGAAGACCCCGGTGCCAAACTGCAGGTCCGGCGATTGCAGGTGGCTCGCGCCGTACGCGATGATCTTGTTGTAGTAGCCGGGCAGCGGATTGGCCGGCACGCTGCCGCAACGCCCGTAGACGGCTCCCGTGGAGGGCGCATAGTTGTTCAACTGCGCGAGCCACGGATTGCACTGCCCGCCGGACATATCGAGGCCATCGAAATTGGTCCAGGTGGTCTGGGCCACGAAACCGGAGTAGCCATTGCCGATTTCACTCACCGTCTGCAGGCCGAGCTGGACGGCCGCATCCGAGAGCTGGGTGCCATGGTGCGGCGTGCTCAGGGTGATCAGGTGCAGCACCTTTTGCCCGCCGCGCTGGCCGTCGCGGAACACGTGCTCCTGCATCATCGACCGTGCCACCAGCCCGCCCATCGAGTGGGCGACGATGATGACCCGCTTGTTGCCGAAACCGAAATCGGGAGCGGACATGGGCTCGTCGTAGTAGCCCTGCATGAAATCGCGCAACGCCGCGCCCAATGCAGTGAGCGTGCGCGGTGCAGTCGGGTCCGCGGTCACTTCGGTTTGCGTGCTGGGATAGTTGAACGAGTACGGCTTGAACGCGCCGCGCCACGCCGGGTTCTGCTCGTAAGCGCGCAGGATGCTGTTCCAGCCGTCGGAGCCGCCGCCCAGCCCGTGCACGAAGACCACCGGAATGCGGTTGCCCAGCACAGCCGTATCGACCTGGGTGCCATCGCCGAACGTGGAGGGGAACAGTGCCAGCGGCAATGCGCTGGCCGGCGTTGCTGCCAGCGACAGCAGCGCAGCCAGAAGAATGCTGCGAACCATCAGAAATGATACGTCCATGAAACGGGCTCGCGCACGAGCCGATCGAAGCGGCGCCATGGAACCTCCCTTTCCGTGGTCGTCGGCAAAACCGCAACGCCGCAACCAGAATGGCTGCGCTTATTTGACAACGGCTCGCGCCGGGGCAAGTGTCAACAATTGATTCGAATGCGGCATTGTGTGCGGTTGCCGTGGCTGGAACGCCAGATGCGGCGCCACCAGGGAAGCGTTGCTGATGGGGCCCATGTGACCCACGCCGTCCAGCCGCACGACTTGCGCCTGGGCGCACTCGCGGGCGATGATGTCAACCACCTTGCGCGCGGGCAGCGGTGAGGTGCTGCCGGTGATCAGACGCACCGGCATTTTCAGCGTGCCGTACGTCCAGGCGGGCACTGTGTCGGCAAACAGCGCCTCGAATTCCGCCCGCACCTTGTGCATGCGCTCGGTGACCGCGCGCCGCCGCGAAACCGGCAGGCTTTCCCAGGCGCCGGGTCCGGACCAGTAATCGACGAACAGGGCGGCCGCTTCCTCCAGGCGCCCCGACAGCACGTGCCAGCCGATGCGGCGGCCGACGCCGACGATCGCCTGGCCGATGGCTTCGTGATCCCGGTCGGCCAGCAGCAGAGCGAACCGAACCGGCTCGAACAGGGTCAGTGTCTTGATGCGATCGGGCCAGAGCAAAGCCATTTGGAGGGCGACCGACCCGCCATAGGAGTGGCCCACGAGGTGCACGCCGCCGGATTGCGAGAAAAGCAGTGGGCCCAGCCGGCGCGCTTCGGCCTCGAGACTGACCGGCGTGCCGGACGCCCACTTTTCGCCGGGGCGGTAGCCCATCAGTTCCGGCGCAACCAGGCTCGTCCCGCGCGGCAGCAGCTTGGGGTAGGCGTCCCACTGGCGGCCGCTGCTGGCGCTGCAGTGGAGAGCGATCATGACCTCCGGGGTCGAACCCGAAGGGGACGAGAACAGGCTGCGGATGATGGACATGTTGGCTGGCTCCTGGAAGTGAAAAATCCGCTCCGAATCGAGCGTGGTGCCAGCGTCGCCCGCGCAGGTAATCAGGCGGCGTCGCCGCGACAGCGTCTGGTAGCCGGTTTGCGACCGATGCGCTGCTTTGCAACCGCCATGTATCGGGCGTGTATCCACCAGGAAATTCCACCCCCGGCGCGCGCGCGGGCGCCGTAGACTGCGGCCATGAGCAGTCAAGCGTCGCTGCCCGCGCCCACCGGTGCCGAGGCTATTTCGCTGGCTCAGGTTCAGGCCTTGCGCCGGGTCGCCCTGGCCGTGGCCCACCCGGGCGGCGCGACCCTGTTCGCCGATCTGGCGCTGGAGTTGGCTGCGAGCCTTCAGGTGGCCATCGTGTTCGTCGCCGTGTTCGCCGACGAGTCGCGCGCCGTGATGCGCACCCTGGCCGCCTGCCTGGACGGGCGCATGCTGCGCAATTTCGACTACCCGCTCGCAGGCTCTCCCTGCGCCGCCGTGGTGGGCCGGTCCTGCCAGTTCATCGGGACTGGCCTGTTGCCGCGGCTGGCGGCCCATTCCGTGTTCGCCAGGGAAGGCATGAATTCGTTTGCGGCGTTTCCGCTCAACGACAGTACGGGCGAGCCGCTGGGTCTGGTGGTGGCGATGGACCGCCAGCCGATTGCCGCAGGCGACGCCGACCACGCCGAAGCGATGCTCAAGATCATCGCCGGCAGGGCGGCCGCGGAGATCGAGCGCGAACGCACCGACCAAGCCCTGCGCGCCGTGGCGCTGGCGGTGTCCGGCTCGCGCAGCGGCACGGTGTTCGACGAACTCGCGCGCCTGCTGGCCACCCTCCTGCACGTCGAAGTGGCGTTCATCGCGCGCTATGAACCGGCGCAGCCGGAAATTCTTCGCATCCTGGCCATGTACTACGACGGGCAGATCCTGCAGGACGTCAGCTATGCGCTGGCGGGGACACCTTGCGAGACCGTGCTCGGGCAGCGCTTCCGGGCATATCCCGCGGGCTTGCAGACGCTATTCCCGCACGACCAGGACGTGCGCGCGCAGTGCACCGAGAGCTATGCGGGTCATCCACTGGTTGCGCTGGACGGCTCGCCGCTGGGCATCGTGTCGGTAGCGTCGCGGCGGCCGCTCACCCAGCTCGACCGCGTGGAGGCCATGCTCAAGATCTTCGCCGTGCGGGCTGCTGCCGAAGTGGAGCGGCTGCGCGCGAGCGAAGCGCTGCAGCGTTCCGAGGCCAGTTACCGGGCCATCTTCGAGGCATCCGAGGATGCGATCTACATCCACGACTGGGATACCGGCGCGGTGCTCGACGTCAACAGCAAGGCCTGCGAAACCTACGGCTACACCTATGACGAGCTGCGCCGCACCACCGTCGCCGACACCAGTTCGGGGGTATTCCCGTACACGGCCGAAGAGGCGATGCGCCTCATGCAACTGGCCAAGCTGGGGCGCTGCCCGCCGTTCGAATGGCAGCGCCGCAACAAGGACGGCAGCCTGCATTGGGACGAAGTGCGGCTGAAGCCCGCCATGATCGACGGCCGGCCGCACATCGTGGCGTTCAGCCGGGAGATCACGGCGCAGAAACAGGCCCTGGAGGATCTGCGCCAGCGCGAGGAGCAGTACCGGGTGATTTTCGAAGGATCGCTGGACGGCCTGTTCATCTGGGACGAAAACCTGCGCATCGTCGACGCGAATCCAGCCGGGCTCGCCCTTTACGGCTACAAACGCGAAGATCTCATCGGACAGACCTACCCGCCCAGCATGCCGCGGGAGTACGTCAGGGAGCGGCTGCAGATGGTGCGGTGCGCGCTGGCCGGCGAGTCGACCCACTTGGAGACCACCGTGCTGCGGCCGAACGGCTCGACCTTCGACGCCGACCTGCGGGTCGAGCCCTTCGTGCAGCGCGGCCGGCCGCATGCGCTGGCGGTCATTCGCGACATCAGCGAACGGCGCCGGCGCGAGCGCCAACTGCAGCGCAGCGAGGCCCGCTTGCGCGCGACCGTCGAGGCCGCGTTCGATGCCGTTATCGGCATGGACAGCGAAGGCGGCATCGTCGAATTCAACGCAGCGGCCGAGCGGATCTTCGGCCATCGCCGTGAGGACGTGCTGGGCCGGCGGATGGCCGAGGTGATCATGCCCCAGCGGTTGCGGCAGGCGCACGAAAGCGGAGTCAGAAACTTCCGGGCGCATCACGCCGGGCGGCTGGTGGGAAGGCTGGTGGAGACCACGGCGCTGCGCGCGGACGGCAGCGAATTTCCGGTGGAAGTCGCGATCAGCGTCGCGGCCGTGCCGGAGGGCAGCATCTTCGTGGGCCATCTGCGCGACATCACCGAGCGCCGGCGGGCCGACCAGGCGTTGCGCGACAGCGAGGAGCAGTACCGCGCGATCTTCAACGCCTCGGTCGACGCGCTGGTTCTGCGCGACGCCAATTTCAGCATCGTCGACGTCAACGCGACGTACGAGGCGATGAGCGGCTATTCCCGCGCCGAAGTGCTGGGCGTGGACCGCGTGCTGGCCAATCCTCCCGAAGTGAGGGAGACCATACGTGCGCTGCACGAGAGGGCGCTGGCCGGCGAGACGATCGCGCTGGATACGCAGCTGTGGCGGCGCGATGGCCGGCAGTACGAGCTGGAACTGCGCGGCGTGCCGATCCAGCATCGCGGCCAGCCGCATGTGCTTTACATCGGGCGCGACATCACGCAGGGCAAACGCGCCGAGCGGGCCTTGCGCGACACCGAGGAGCAATACCGCGCGATCTTCAACGCGTCGGCCGACGCCCTGGTGCTGCGCGACGCCGACTACCGGGCCGTCGAAGTCAACCCGGCCTACTCGACGATGAGCGGATACAGCCGTGAGGAGGTCATGGCCGCGAACATCGTCCTGACGCAGTCCGACGAGGCGATGCTGGCCCGCAATCGCGTGCGGCACGCGCGCGCGCTGGAGGGCGAGGAGCTGAGATTCGAAGTCACCGCGACGCGCAAGGACGGCTCGACGTTGCAGATGGAAGTGCGCGGCACGCCCATGATGTACCGCGGCCAGCCGCATGTGCTG
>DATNCB010000162.1:0-1428 GCA_035571715.1 Ramlibacter sp. | reverse complement strand
CTCAGGCGGAATGCGCAAGGTCAGCTTGTTGCCGCGCGCCGTGATCTCGGGCACGCTGGTGTACGAGAGCACCAGGTATTTCTGCGCTTCGTTGTTGGTCTGCATCGCGAAGCTGCCGCCCGAATGCGGGCACAGGATCGCCGGCGTCTTGTGCTCCTGCACCAGGCGCTGGGCGTTGATCGCCGTTTCGCTCGGGTTGTACTTGTCGTCGAAGGCGACGATCTCGAGCTTGTATTTCTTGCCCTTCACTTCGAAGCCGGCGGCGTTGATCTCGGCAGCCGCCATATTCATGCCGTCCAGTACGTTCTTGCCATACAGCGCGGCACCGCCCGACAGCGGACCGGAATAGCCGATCTTCACAACGTCCTGGGCTAGTGCGGGTGCATTCGCCAGGACAGCGGCGGCCGCCATGGCGAGAGAAAACTGCTTGAGTGTGGACTTGATTTTCATGGGGTCTCCTTAAAAGAGGTGATGCCTTCGCCTTCATGCACCGATATAGGCCTTGCGGATGGCCTGGTTATTGAGCAGGCTTTCGCGGTCGCCCTCCAGCACGATCCGTCCGCCTTCGATCACGTAAGCGCGATTGGCGATCTTCAACGCCGCGTACGCGTTTTGCTCCGCCAGCAGCACAGTGGTGCCGGCGCGGTTGATCCGCTGGATGACTTCGAACACCTGCTTGACCACCAGAGGGGCGAGGCCCAGTGAGGGCTCGTCGAGCAACAGCGTTTTCGGCCGGCCCATCATCGCGCGGCCGATCGCCAGCATCTGCTGCTGGCCGCCGCTCAGCGACCCGGCGGGCTGGTCGCGCCGCTCGGCGAGGATCGGAAACAGGCTGAACACGTCGTCCAGCATCCGCTGGTTGCCGGCCCGGTCGCGCCGATGGACATAGGCGCCGAGTGTCAGGTTCTTCAGCACCGACATTTGCGGAAACAGCTTGCGGCCCTCGGGGCAGTGCACCACGCCGGACTGCACGATCTGCGATGGTTTCATCCCGACCAGTTCCTGGCCGCGAAACCGGATGCTGCCGCCCGCCGCTTTGTTCAGGCCGCTTGCAGTGAGAAAGATGGAGCTCTTGCCGGCGCCATTGGCGCCCAGCAGGACGACCAGCTCGCCGGCGTCGGCGTGCAGCGTGACGTCATTGAGCGCGCGAAAGCTGCCGTAGTTCTGCGAGACGTTTTCAAACGTCAGCATGCTCGCTCCCCAGATACGCGTCGATCACCGCGGGATTGGCACGGATTTGCGCGGGCGTTCCCTCGGCGATCTTCTCTCCGTAGTTGAGCACCGTGATCTTGTCGGCCAGGCTCATGATCATTTGCATCTTGTGCTCGACCAGGCATACCGTCAGGTTGTGGCGGACCAGCTTGCGGATAAGTTCGGACAGCCCTTCGGTTTCCTCGGGGTTCACGCCGCCCGCCGGTTCATCGAGCA
>DATNCB010000161.1:0-4781 GCA_035571715.1 Ramlibacter sp. | reverse complement strand
ACGTAAGGCACGCCGGCGCGCTTGGCCTCGGTCGCGACGGTTTCGCGGGCCTGGCGCTTGGTGCCGACCATCAGGATGGTGCCGCGATTGGCGGCGAGCTGGCGCACGAACTTGGTGGCTTCCTGGAACAGCGGGAGCGATCTTTCCAGGTTGATGATGTGGATCTTGTTGCGATGGCCGAAGATGTAGGGGGCCATCTTGGGGTTCCAGAAGCGGGTCTGGTGCCCGAAATGGACACCGGCTTCCAGCATTTGACGCATGGTGACGGACATGTGGGTTCCTGAAGGTTAGGTCTAAAATCCAGCCCGAAATTGCTGCTGCCGTGACAGGCAGCGACAACACCTCGGTGGGTTGGATTCGCTTTTCGTTTCGCTGATCTGCGGTGAGCGCAAGGCGCGTTCACCGCCCAGCAAAACCCAAAAATTATAGCATAGCCCTGCGCTCGAAGCCCATGCGTTCCGACCTCATCACCACTCGCGCAAGCCTGAGTTCCCACCCTGATGGCGCCCGGCACGAGCTGGAGACCTCGATCAGCATTGCCCAGTCGAGCGCCTGCGAGAGGGCCTTCCTGAAAACGTTGTTCGACGATGCACGCGCGGCCGCTTCGGACCCGGCCAATGCTGCCCGGCCGCTGGCGGGGCTAGCCGCGTCGGTCAAGGATCTATTCGATATCGCTGGACAGGTCACCGCCGCTGGCTCGGTTGCGCTGGCCGATGCCCCACCGGCGGCGCAGGACAGCCCGGCCGTGGCGCGACTCAGGGCGGCGGGCGCCTCGATCATCGGGCGCACGAACATGACCGAGTTCGCGTTTTCCGGCATCGGCACGAATCCTCATTTCGGCACCCCCGTCAACCCGGCCGACCCGGCCGTGCCACGGATTCCGGGCGGCTCGTCCTCGGGCGCGGCGGTATCGGTCGCCACCGGCGCGGCTTACATCGGGCTGGGCTCCGATACAGGCGGCTCGATCCGCATACCGGCCGCCTTGTGCGGCATCGTCGGATTCAAGAACACGGCGCGCCTGACGCCAAGCACGGGCGCGCTGCCGCTGTCGACGACGCTCGATACGGTCTGTGCCATGACCCGCACGGTGGGCGACGCCATCGTGGCGCACGAAATCCTGGGCGCGCGACAGGTCGCGCGCAGCCAGTTGCCACTGGCGGGTTATCGGCTCGCCGTAGCGCGCAGCACGATGCTCGACGGGCTGGACGCAACTGTGGGGCGTGCCTTCGAGCGCGCTCTCGCGGTCTTGCGCGCCGCCGGCGCCCGTATCGAAGAAATCGCGCTGGCGCAGATCCGGGAGCTGGCCGGCATCCAGGCCACGGGCGGCTTCTCCGCCGCCGAGAGCTATGCCTGGCACAGGGGCCTGCTCGAGCGCCGGGCCGGCGCTTACGACCCGCGCGTGCGGGCCCGGATCGAGCGCGGGGCGGCGATGAAGGCACACGAATACATCGAACTGGTGCGTGCGCGCGGCGACTGGATCGTGCGCATGGAAGCCGCGCTGCGCGGTTTCGACGCTGTGCTGTCGCCCACCGTGCCCATCGTCGCGCCCCCGATTGCCCAGGTTGCACCCGCCGGCGGCATCGATGCCGCGCAGGATGCGGCGCGCGACGAGGAATTCTTCCGTGTCAACGCCTTGCTGCTGCGCAACCCCAGTCTGGTCAACATGCTGGACGGTTGCGCCATTTCCATTCCGTGTCATTCGCCGGGCGAGCTGCCGGCCGGCCTCATGATCTGGCAAGGCGCGATGCACGATGATGCGGTACTGAATATCGCGCTGCAGGCGCAGGCCGCGCTGGCCAGAACAACAGGAAATTCATGAACGTGCTTTGTACGGGACGGCGGGAATGAGGGTCGCCGTCATAGGCGCCGGCATCATCGGCGTCACCACGGCCTTCGAGCTGGCTGTCGATGGCCATGCGGTCACCGTATTCGAGCGGCGGGCCTCGGTCGCCGAAGAAGCCAGCTTTGCCAACGCCGGCGTGGTCGCCCCGGGCTATGTGACCCCCTGGGCCATGCCGGGCATGGCGGCAAAGGTCGCGGGCTTCCTGGTGCGCAAGCACGCGCCGGTGCGCCTCACGCTGCCGATTTCCCGCGAAGACATCGCCTGGCTGTGGAAGTGGTATCAGTCCTGCGATCTGGCCACCTATACGGCCAATCGCACGCGCATGCAGCGCCTGGCCTTCTACAGTCATGCACGGCTCAAGGAGATCACGGAGCATTTCCTGCTCGAGTACGACCGCAGCGTGGGCTACATGGTGCTGCTGCGCGGCGAGAAGGACAGCAAGATGGTGCAGCCTGGGCTGCAGGTGCTGCGCGACGCGGGTGTCAACTTCAAGGAAATCACGGCGGAGGAGGCGCGCGCGATCGAGCCCGCGATCAATGCCGACATGCAGTTCCTCGGCGCGATTCACCTGCCGAACGACGAAGTGGGCAACTGCCGGCAATTCGCGATGCTTCTGCGGAACGAGGCCCAGACTCTGGGCGTGAATTTCGAGTTCAACACCGCCGTCGGCCCCCTCGATCCGGCCAGCCCCGCATCGCTGCCGGTCTGGACGCTCGACGCGCAAGCTCCGGTCAAACGCCAGTTCGATGCCGTCGTGATCTGCGGCGGCGTCGACTCGGCCGACCTGCTGCGGCCGCTCGGCCTGAACATTCCCCTGGCGCCCGTGTATGGCTACTCGATCAGTGCGCCGATCCGCGAATCGATGCATGCACCGCGCAGCGCTCTCATGGACGAGCGCTACAAGGTCGCGATCGCGCGGCTGGGCAATCGCGTGCGTGTGGCGGGAAGCGCCGAGATCGGCGGCTCGCTGGACAAGAAACATCCGGCTGCGATCCAGACCCTCTACAAGGTGCTGCACGACTGGTTTCCGGGCGCTGCCCGCATCGCCAACACCGGCGCCGCCGTGCAGGAATGGAAAGGCGCGCGGCCGATGCTGCCCGACGGCCCGCCGGTGATAGGCGCCACCGGGATCCCCCGCATATGGCTCAACCTGGGCCATGGCTCGAGCGGCTGGGCTCTGTCCTGCGGTTGTGCCCGCGCGGTGGCCGACCTGATGGGCGGCCATGCGCCGGAGGTCGACATCGAAGGGCTGGGCGTCGAGCGGCTGGCACTCACGCGCGGGTGACAGAATCCGGGCATGCAACGCATCACGCCCGACCGCCGCTGGCCACTGCTGGACGTCGCATCCTCGCGAGCCCTCGAACAATCGGCCGCCGCCCTCCTCCCGCCGCACACGCTCATGGAGCGCGCGGGTCTGGCCGTGGCGCGGCTGGCGCTGGCGCTGGCACCGCATGCCCGCACGATCTGGGTCGCCTGCGGCCCCGGCAACAACGGCGGTGACGGCATCGAGGCCGCCATGCATTTGCGGCAGTGGGGCAAGCAGCCGGTCGTGACCTGGCTGGGCGACGAAGCGCGCGCGCCGGCCGACAGCTTGGCCTCCTTGCAGCGGGCACGCAAATCCGGCGTGGCCTTCGCTAGCGCCATGCCGGCTCAGTGGGACCAGGCCATCGACGCCCTGCTGGGCCTGGGCAGCACGCGGCCGCTGGAAGGCACGATGGCGGACTGGGCCTTGGCGATGGGTACGGCTGCCGCGCCGGTGCTCGCGGTGGACCTGCCGTCGGGGCTCGATGCGAACACGGGCGCCGGTCATGCCGTGAGGGCGACACATACGTTGAGCCTGTTGTCCTTGAAGCCCGGCCTCTTCACGGCGTCAGGGCGCGATGCATCGGGGCAGGTCTGGTTTGACGACCTGGGCGCTGGGCAGGCGCCGCATGAACCGAGCGCCTGGCTGGCAGGGCCGCCGGCCGCGACCGCGCGCCTTCATGCGTCACACAAGGGCAGCTATGGCGACGTCGCCGTGATCGGCGGCGCCACCGGCATGACGGGCGCCGCCCTGCTGGCCGCCTCGGCAGCACTGCAAGCCGGCGCTGGCCGCGTATTCGTCGTGTTGCTGGACGGCGGCACGCTGTCGGTGGACGCATCGCAGCCCGAATTGATGTTCAGGCCGTGGGATTCGCTGGACCTCGCGCGCATGGCCGTGGCTTGCGGCTGCGGCGGCGGCGACGCGATCCGGGCCGCGCTGCCGAAGGTGCTCTCGACCGCCAGTTCATTGGTGCTCGATGCCGACGCACTCAACGCCATCGCCGCCGACACGCAACTGCAGTCGTTGCTGCAAGCGCGATCGCGGCGGCAGCGTCCTACGGTGCTGACGCCCCATCCGCTGGAAGCCGCACGGCTACTGGGCTGCGAGGCGTCGCACGTCCAGCAGGATCGCTTGCGGGCCGGCCGCCAGCTGGTCGATCGCTTCGGCTGCGCCGTCGTGCTCAAAGGCTCGGGCAGCATCATCGCCGCGCCGGGCGCGGCACCAACGATCAATTCGACCGGCAATGCCCGGTTGGCGACGGCAGGAACGGGTGATGTCTTGGCCGGAATGGTGGCGTCCCGGCTGGCATCCGGCGCTTCGGCCTTCGAAGCCGCAGCCGGCGCCGTCTATGTGCATGGACTGGCGGCCGATGAATGGCCTGCAGGCATGCCGCTTACGGCCAGCGCTTTGGCGCGTGGCCTGTCATCTCCGACTTGATCAGCCGCGCCCGACGAACGGCATCTTCGTCGCCATCACGGTGTGGAACAGCACGTTCGCTTCGAGCGGCAGGTTGGCCATGTAGAGCACGGACTGGCCCACGATGTTCACGTCCATCAGCGGCTCGATCGCGATCTCGCCATTGGCCTGCGGCACGCCTTTGGCCATTCGCGACGCCAGTTCGGTCGCCGCGTTGCC
>DATNCB010000160.1:0-3500 GCA_035571715.1 Ramlibacter sp. | reverse complement strand
CGATGGTGACGACCTGGCGCTGGCAGATGGTGGCGATGTCCATCGAGAAACCTCCTCTTGCTTGTGTGGGAAATTGCTAGTTCAGACTCAGACGGCCAACTCGTGCGCGATGCGCCGCTTGAGTTCGGCCGGGCCGACGCTCGTGAGATCGACGTCGTGCGTACCGGTGAGCAGGCGGATGGTGGCCGGACCCAATTCGGCCTTTAGTTCGCCCAGGAAGGGACTGGATGCGAATATCACGAGCGTTTCGAAAGCGCTTGTCTGCGCGTGCCGTTCCAGGTCGACAGCCAGCTCACGGGCGAAACGTTCGTGTTCCTTCTTCTTCGGATCGGTGCGCGGCTGATAGGAAGTGCCACCGTAGCTTCGATCGGCGTTTTCGTGGCCCGCGCGATCGTTGACCAGTTCGCTCACCTTGCTGCGGCTTTGGGGGTGAGTGAAGTTCTTCAGGACCAGGACAGGACCGCCGTTTTCCTGCTGCAGCAGGCGAGCATGCACGGTGTTGGCGATCAGGATCCAGTTGGGTTTTCGTTGGGGTTTCATGAGGTTGTCCGTCGGAGTAGCCGCGGCGGCGGCACGGCCCTCGTTGCGAGGACAAATCAACTCTATGAAGCGACCCCCAGGTTGCCATGATCCATGTCAAGTTTGCGTTCATGCAGACATCGCCGGCAAACGTGCGCTATTGCCAATGGAGAGATAAAGCGCCCTGGTCATCCGCCGTCACGTGCGTGCCCAGTGCCCGGCCTTCCCGGTCCAGCGTCTCGCGCAACCACGACACGCCCTCGAGCGGCGCGCGTTCAAGCCGGAAACGCCGGATCCGCATCGGCGAGGCCTGCAGGTAGCGCAAGCTGCCCGTGACCGGATCGATATTTGGAAAGTACATCAGCACCAGGTCCGGCCGGTATTCACCGTGCCCACTGATGCCTTCGTAGTCGTTCAGGAAATCGCCGCATCCATAGAGGACGAGCTTGCCCTGCCATACCTCGATGCCCTTCACATGGTGCGACGAATGGCCGTGCACGATGTCCGCTGCGCCTTCGTCGATGAGCCTGCGCGCGAAGGCCTGCTCCTGGCCGCCGATTTCGAATCCCCAGTTGCCGCCCCAGTGGACCGATACCACCACGATGTCCCCCGGGCGCCTGTGTCTCGCCGTCTGCATGGCGACGGCGCGGGCAGTGTCCGCGGAAATCTCATGCTGGAAGTTCACGCCGCTGCGCGTAGGTGTCGCGGCCCAGTCGCGGGGCACGCCGCTGGACGGGCTCGCGAATGCAAAGACCAGCACCCTGCCGCCGGTTGCCGGCCCGATCACGGCGGGCGCGGCCGCTTCCTGCGCATTGGCTCCGGCACCGGCCGTGCGCAGTCCGGCCTGATGCAGTGCCGCCAGTGTTTGCGCCAGGCCGGCACGGCCCCAATCGAGCACGTGGTTGTTTGCCAGGACGCAGCAATCGATTCGGGCGCTCGTGAGGCAAGGCAGGTTGGCGGGATTCATCCGGTAATGGATGCCCTTGCCCGGCTGTGCGTCCTCGCTGGTTGTCACGGCCGTCTCCAGGTTCACGATGCGCGCGTGCGGCTGCAACTGCTCCAGCACGGCCAGCGCCTCACCCCATGGATACGCGTAATCGAGCCCCCGCCCGATGCAGCCCGCCGCGCGTTCCGCCAGCTGGACATAGTCGAGCGCCGAGCGCGCCCAGGACTCGAACAGGTGCGGCTTCACAGGGTGCGGAAGCACCTGGTCGATGCCGCGGCCAGTCATCACATCGCCGCACAGGAACAGCCGCATGACCGCCGCCCTCGAAAAAAGGCGCCCGTCCGGCAAGAATTCAGGACTTCGGCTGTTCCAGCCGCACCAGCAGCACCGGCACCGTACTGCTCCGCACCACACCTTCGGCCGCGCTCCCGAGCGTCAGCCGGCTGAAGCCGCGGCGGCCGTGCGTACCCATGACGATCAGGTCGCACCCGTGCTGGTGCGACTGATCGACGATCACGTCGGCTATGCGCTTGCCCGTCACTTCGCGCAGCAGCGTCTCGCAATGCACCGAGGCAGCATCCGCGGCACGCTTGGCCTTGCCCAGCACATCCAAACCGTACTGGCGCAGGCCGCGAATCATTTCGTCATAGCCGGCGGCGGAGGACATTTCGATCAGCATCGTGTAATCGTCGACCACGTGCAGGAAAAGCAGCCTGGTGTTCTGGCCGGTGGCCAGGGCTATCGCTTCGCGCAGGCCGCGTTCGGCGGTGGGACTGCCGTCCACGGGCACCAGGATTCGTTGATACATGTAGCACTCCTTGTGGCCGGGTGCTGCAACGAGCCCGCCGCCGGCCGCGTGTACGGGCAGCAACATTGTCCCATGCGAAGCGTTTGAAGTTGAGCTAGCTCAATACGGCTGTGCTGGCAGCGCCCAACATGGCTCTACAGGCAAAGCAGTACGGAGACATCAAATGCCGAATCCCACGTCGACGCAGTACGAGCTGCGCTTCCAATCCTTGTTCACCACCGGCCGCGGCTTCGCATTTCCGTGCGATCCCCATGGCCGCGTCGATCTGGACCAGCTGAGCGAGCGCGCGCGCAACAACTATTTCTACGCCCGCGCCTTGGTCGGCCGCGAGCTCGCGGTACCGGCGGTGCAGCTGGGCGGACTGCGCTGACCAGGCTGTCATTGCGGGCTTGACCCGCAATCCGTCTTGGCGCATCGTCGAATGCGCGCTTGACCGCTGGAAGGAGTCCCCTTGCTCATAGGCGTCCCCAAGGAAATCAAGAACAACGAATACCGCGCCGGCTTGACTCCGTCGAGCGTGCGCGAACTGGCCACGCGCGGCCATGACGTGCTGATCGAAGCGGGGCTGGGCTGGGCGATCGGCGAGACCGACGATCAGTACCTCGCGGCCGGCGCGCGCATCGCCGCCAGTGCGCAGGAGATCTTTGGCCGGGCCGAAATGATCATCAAGGTCAAGGAGCCCCAGCCGCAGGAGTGCCGCATGCTGCGGCCGGGACAGGTCCTGTTCACCTACTTGCACCTGGCGCCCGATCCGCAGCAGACGGCGGCGCTGGTCGTATCGGGTGCGGTCTGCATTGCGTACGAAACTGTTACCGCCGAAGGTGGCGGCCTGCCGTTGCTGACCCCGATGAGCGAAGTGGCCGGACGCATGTCGATCCAGGCGGGCGCGGCGCACCTGGAGATGTCCAAGGGCGGAATGGGCGTCCTGCTCGGCGGTGTGCCGGGCGTTGCACCGGCGCATGTGGTCATCATCGGCGCCGGCGTAGTCGGCACCAACGCCCTGCAGATGGCGGCGGGCGCCGGCGCGCGTGTCACCGTGCTGGACCGCAGCCTCGACCGGCTACGCCAGCTGGATCTGGTTTACGGCAACCGGATTTCCACTCAATACTCCAGTGCGCACGCGGTCGAACGCGCGGTGCTGTCGGCGGACCTGGTGATCGGCGCCGTGCTGATTCCCGGCGCGGCCGCCCCCAAGCTGGTGACACGGGATATGGTGCGGCGGATGAA
>DATNCB010000159.1:0-1780 GCA_035571715.1 Ramlibacter sp. | reverse complement strand
AGCGTCGGCCCGGCCGAACTCAAGCGGCGCATCGCGCACGAGTTGGCCGTCTGAGTCTGAACTAGCAATTTCCCACACAAGCAAGAGGAGGTTTCTCGATGGACATCGCCACCATCTGCCAGCGCCAGGTCGTCACCATCGAAGCCGACGCGTCCTTGCGCGAAGCCGCCATCCTGATGCGCGATCGTCATGTAGGCGCGCTGGTCGTCACCGATTCGGCCGAGACGCCCCAGGTGCTCGGGGTTGTCACGGATCGGGACCTCGCCATCGAGGTACTCGCGCGCGAGTCGGACAGCTTTGCCGTTTGCGTTGGCGACATCGCCAGCGGATCGCTGGTCGCGGTGCCGGAAACGGCGACGCTGCAGCAAGCGATCGAGGCCATGAAGCAGCACGGCGTCAGGCGTCTTCTCGTCACCGATGACGGACACGGAGTGGTAGGTTTCGTGTCGGCCGACGACCTGGTCAAAGCGATTGCCGGCCAGCTCGGCGGCCTCGCCGCTGCTTTGAGAAGCGGAATCGCCCGGGAAAGGGTCGAGCGCGCCACGATCGGGACAAGCGGTCCGCGGCCCGTGCTCCTGCCGCCGGGCATCCAGTGAAATAGCTGCCCTGCTTCGGAGTACAACACCATGGAACCGGGCAAACGCATCGCCGCGGTGACGGGCGGCACCGGCGGGCTGGGCCAGGCGATCTGCCGGCGCCTGGCCGACGACGGGTTTGCGGTCGTTGCTTTGCACACCGCGGGCAATACAGGGGTGGAGGATTGGCTGACTGCCAAGGAGGCCCAGGGCTATCACTTCGCGGCTTTGCCCGTCGACGTGGCGAGCTTCGCAAGCTGCGTCGAAGTGACCCAAGCCATCCGCGACCGTTACGGCCCGGTCTCGGTGCTGATCAACAACGCCGGGGTCACGCGCGACGCGAGCTTTCGCAAGATGACGCCGCAGGACTGGGACACGGTGCTGCGCACCAATCTCGACTCGATGTTCAACATGACCAGGCAAGTCATCGAGGACATGATCTCGCTGGGCTGGGGCCGGATCGTCAATATTTCGTCCGTCAACGGGCAGCGCGGCGCGTTCGGCCAGGCCAACTATGCGGCATCCAAGGCGGGCATTCACGGCTTCACGAAGTCGCTGGCCCTGGAGTTCGCGAAGAAGAACATCACCGTGAACACCGTCTCGCCGGGTTACCTGCGCACGCGCATGGTCGAGAAGGTGCCGGCGCAGGTGATGCAGGAACGCATACTGCCGCAGATCCCCCTCGGGCGGCTGGGGGACCCGGACGAGGTGGCGCAACTGGTGGCCTACCTGGTGTCCGAAAGAGCCGGGTTCATCACCGGGGCCAACCTGTCCATCAACGGCGGGCAGCACATGTACTAGGGACGGTGTCCGCTACCGCAGCGCCGGTATCACCGGAAGCTCGACCACTGAAGCGTGCGCGGCATTGCGCAGGATGCGCACCTGTGGCCGCGGATCGAGCGCCGGGGTGGTGAAATTGTCCGCATCGGCAAAGGCAACGGCGATGCGGATGCTGCTTCCCTTGGCAAAGACATGGGAAGCCGGAAGCAGGGCGAACACAAGCTCGATCGGCTGGCCCGCCGGCATGGGCGCCAGGTCGCTGCGGTAGTGCGAATGAAAGGGCAGCCCGAGATTCTTGAACGGCGGTTCGGCGAGTGCGCGATGCGACGCGCGCAGGGTTCCTTCGGTGACATAGCGCGATGCGCCGCCGGACTCCACTTCCTCGAGATACACGAAGGCATCGAGTTCGCTCGCATTGCTTTCAA
>DATNCB010000158.1:0-2165 GCA_035571715.1 Ramlibacter sp. | reverse complement strand
GGATTGGCGTCCGCGATGGCCTGGGCGAAATCGTCGCAAGTGACCGCATGGCCGTCGTGGCGCTGGAAGTACAGGGCCAGGCCCTTGGCGAAGCCTTCGCGGCCGACCAGCGTCTGCATCATGCGCACGACCTCGGCGCCTTTTTCGTACACCGTGACGGTGTAAAAGTTGTTGATCTCCAGGTACTGGTCGGGCCGCACCGGATGCGCCATTGGCCCGGCGTCCTCGGGGAATTGCGCCGTGCGCAGCACGCGTACGTCCTCGATGCGCTTGACGGCTCGCGCGGAAGGCTCGCCGGCGAGGTCCTGGCTGAATTCCTGGTCGCGAAATACCGTGAGACCTTCCTTCAGGCTCAGCTGGAACCAGTCGCGGCAGGTGACGCGGTTGCCGGTCCAGTTGTGGAAGTACTCGTGGCCCACCACGCTCTCGATGTTGCTGAAGTCGGTATCGGTAGCGGTCGCCTGGCTGGCCAGCACGTACTTGGTGTTGAAGATGTTCAGGCCCTTGTTCTCCATGGCGCCCATGTTGAAGTCGCTCGTGGCGACGATCATGAAGCGCTCCAGGTCCAGCGAGAGGCCGAAACGCGCCTCGTCCCATGCCACCGAAGCCATCAGCGAATTCATCGCGTGTTCGGTCTTGTCCAGGTCGCCGGGGCGCACATAGACCTGCAGCAGGTGCTCCTTGCCGGTGCGCGAAGCGATGCGCTGCTCGCGCGCCACCAGCTGCCCGCCGACCAGCGCGAACAGATAGCTCGGCTTGCGAAATGGGTCGACCCATTTCGCGTAATGCCGGCCATTCTCCAGATCGCCCTGCGCGACGAGGTTGCCGTTGGAAAGCAGCACGGGATATTTCTGCTTGTCGGCGCGCAGCAGCACGGTGTAGCTGGCCATCACGTCGGGGCGGTCGAGGAAATAGGTGATGCGGCGAAACCCCTCGGCCTCGCATTGTGTAAAGAACGAATCGTTGCTCACGTACAGGCCCATGAGCTTGGTGTTCTTTGCGGGCGCGCAGGTGGTGAAAACCTCCAGCTCGAAAGGCTCATAGCCTTCGGGCAGGTTTTCCAGCACCAGCTGATTGTTGTCCAGCTTGAACGATGTGCCCTGGCCATTGACCAGAACCCGCGCCAGGTTCAGCTCCTCGCCATCGAGCCGCAACGGCTGCGGCACCACGTCGGGATTGCGGCGCAGCTTCATCTTGCTCAGCACGCGCGTCTTGGCCGGGTCCAGGTCGAAGCACAGTTCGACCGTGTCGATCCAGAAAGCCGGAGCCTGGTAGTCGGCCCGATAGATCACGTTGCTTTGTCCTTCACGCATAAAGGCTCTCCGGTACTTTTTTGACTTATACGCCCTGCTTGAGCGAAGCTTCGATGAAGGGGTCGAGGTCGCCGTCCAGCACCTTCTGCGTGTTGGAGATTTCGACACCTGTGCGCAGGTCCTTGATGCGGCTGTTGTCCAGCACGTAGCTGCGGATCTGGTGGCCCCAGCCGACGTCGGTCTTGCTGTCTTCCAGCTTCTGCTGCTCTTCCTGGCGCTTGCGCATCTCGTGGTCGTACAGGCGCGAGCGCAGCCGTTTCCAGGCCACGTCGCGGTTGCTGTGCTGGCTGCGGCCGTCCTGGCACTGCACCACGATGCCGGTCGGGATGTGCGTCAGCCGCACCGCCGAGTCGGTCTTGTTGATGTGCTGGCCGCCGGCGCCGCTGGCGCGGAAGGTGTCGGTGCGCACGTCGGACGGGTTGATGTCGATCTCGATCGAGTCATCGACCTCGGGGTAGACGAAGAGCGACGCGAAGCTCGTGTGGCGGCCGCCGGCGGAATCGAACGGGCTCTTGCGCACCAGCCGGTGCACGCCGGTCTCGGTGCGCAGAAGGCCGAACGCATACTCGCCCTCGACCTTGATGGTGGCGCTCTTGATGCCGGCGATTTCGCCGTCGGACTGGTCCTCGACCGTCGCCTTGAAGTCCTTGCGCTCGGCGTACTTGAGGTACTGGCGCAGCAGCATGCTGGCCCAGTCGCAGGCCTCGGTGCCACCAGCGCCGGCCTGGATGTCGATGAAGCAGTTGTTGGGGTCCATGGGGTTGGAGAACATGCGCCGGAATTCCAGCATCTCCACTTGTTTCTGCAGCCTGGCTGCGTCCTGCTCTATGGCTTGCAGGGTATCGTCGTCCT
>DATNCB010000157.1:0-2609 GCA_035571715.1 Ramlibacter sp. | reverse complement strand
CGGAATGTGAAGCACGAAGGTGCCGGTCTGCGCCTTCATCATCTCGAAGCCGAGGTGATGCACGGTGCCGACTCCGGATGTGGCGTACGAGTACTTGCCCGGATTGGCTTTGAGCAGCCGGATCAATTCCTTGGGATTGGTTGCGGGCACGTTGGTGCCGGCGATGATCATGAGCGGCGCGAGGAACAGCCCGGCCACCGGCGTCAGGGACTTGATCGGGTCCAGGGTAGTTCTGGTTTGCAGGTACGGCGCGATCAGCAGCGCGCTCTCGCCGACCAACAAGGTATAGCCATCCGGCGGCGACTTCGCGACCAGGTCCGCGGCGATCACACCCGATGCGCCGGCGCGGTTCTCGACCACGACCTGCTGGCCCAGCAGCGGGGGCAGGCGCAAAGCGAGCATGCGAGCCATCGCATCCACTCCGCCGCCGGCCGCGTAGCCGACCAGCAGGCGAATGGGCTTGTTGGGATAAGTTTGCGCGCTCGCCAGCGGCGCCGCCAGCGCAAGCGCGCATGCCAGCAATGTTCGGCGCCGCAGGGCGCGGGAAGAAAGTGTCACGTCATGTCTCCAATATCGTTCTTGTATCCCGCCATCATGCCTTGCCGGCGCCGCGCGAACCCGGCCGGCGCGCCAGTTCGGCAACGCGCTCGCGGTTCGGTTTGAACCCGAGGCCGGGCGCCTCGGGCAAAGTGAGCACACCGCTCTGGGGCTCGGGCAGATCGTCGAACACCAGCTTGCAGCACTCGACCGCCATCGAGTGGTACTCGATCAGCGATCCGTTGGCCAGGCCGGCGTGCAGATGCATGTTGTGATGCGGCCAGGCCCCGCCGTTGGCGAATTGGGTATTGAATGCCGCAGCCATGCCGGCGATGCGCAGGCACTGTGTGAAACCGCCCGAGATGCAGGCGTTGGGCTGGACCACGTCCACCGCCTGCGCGACCAGCATGTCGCGGAAGCGGCTGGCGAGCCCCTCGTTCTGTCCAGCCGCCAGCGGAATCCGCGTCTTCGCCCGCAGCTTGACCATGTTCGGAATGTCGTTTTGCGACACCGGCTCTTCGAAGAAGGCGACGCCCAGGTGCTCGATGCGCTGCGCCAGCGACACCGCATGGAAGTAGTCGAGGCTGCAATTCGCGTCGATGTAGATCTGGACATCCGGGCCGACGGCATCGCGTACCGCTTCGATCCGCTTGACGTCTTCCGCGATCACGTCGGCAAGCGGCCGTGGTTCATCCCGTCGCTGGAGCGCGTGATGGCCGACAGTCATCTTCAGCCGCTTGAAACCGCGATCGACCCAGCTCCTGGCCGCTTCCGCCAGTTCGTCGCGCTCGAAAAAAGCGAAGCCGAACGTCGCGTAGACAGGCACCTGCGAGCGGGCGCCGCCGAGCAGTCGCCAGCACGGCTGGCCCAGGATCTGGCCTTTCAGGTCCCACAGTGCCAGATCGATCGCGGCGATCGCGTGACTGGCGTAACCGGACTGGCCGCGCGGGGACAACAGCCAGTAGAGCCGGTCCCAGATCTGCTCGTGACGTAGCGCATCCATGCCCACGAGCGCATGGCTGGCGACGTCGTTGACGATGGAGCCGATCACCTCTTCCTCGGTGATGGCCGTCATGCCGGTGCCGACGCGGCCATCGTCGAGTTCCACGTCGACCAGGCACAGCGAAAGCGATGTGGATTTCGTCCGTCCCGAAATGCTGACTGAGACCGGAAGATGCAGCGGCGTGGCGCGAACGGATGAGATTTTCATGGCAGCGCCCTGACGGGCCTGGAGCTCGTTTGTGGAGTCATTATCGGCGGGCGAGCTGGAGGCGCCGCAGGCTGAAACCGGCGAATTCAAGTATCGTCGCGCGGATGCAGCAATCGATCATCTCAATCTCGGGTTTGTCCAAGACCTACGCATCGGGATTTCGGGCACTGAGCAATGTCGATCTGGAAATTCGCCACGGCGAGATCTTCGCCCTGCTGGGCCCGAACGGGGCCGGCAAGACCACGCTAATCAGCATCGTGTGCGGCATCGTCAACGCCAGCGCCGGCCGGGTCCTGGTCGACGGCCATGACATCGCCCGCGAATGGCGGGCCACGCGGTCGCTGATCGGCCTGGTGCCGCAGGAGTTGACCACCGAAGCGTTCGAATCCGTGTGGAACACCGTGTCGTTCAGCCGCGGCCTGTTCGGCAAGCAGCCCAAGCCCGCGCACATCGAGAAGATCCTCAAGGACTTGTCGCTGTGGGACAAGAAGGACAACAAGATCATCACGTTGTCGGGCGGCATGAAGCGCCGGCTGCTGATCGCCAAGGCCCTGTCGCACGAGCCGCGGGTGCTGTTCCTGGACGAGCCCACGGCCGGCGTCGACGTAACCTTGCGCCAGGAGATGTGGCAGTTGGTACGCGCGCTGCGGGAGACCGGCGTTACCATCATTCTCACCACGCACTACATCGACGAGGCCGAGGTCATGGCCGACCGCATCGGCGTGATCAACAAGGGCGAGATCATCCTGGTTCAGGACAAGGCCGAACTGATGCGCAAGCTCGGAAAGAAACAGTTGACGCTGCAATTGCAGCAGCCGATGGCGAGCATTCCGGCCGAACTGTCCAAGCATCCGCTGGAGCT
>DATNCB010000156.1:0-1337 GCA_035571715.1 Ramlibacter sp. | reverse complement strand
ACGGGACGGTCACGTTGTATCCCGCCTTTCCAGCCGCTTGCTCGACGGCAGCGCACCCGCCGAGGACGATCAGATCGGCAAGCGAAACCTTCTTGCCACCGGTTTGTGAGCCGTTGAAGTCCTGCTGGATCCGCTCAAGGGTCTTCAGTACCTTTGCCAGCCGCGGCGGCTCGTTGGATTCCCAATCCTTCTGCGGAGCAAGGCGAATCCGCGCTCCGTTGGCGCCGCCGCGTTTGTCGGTACCCCGGAAGCTGGCCGCGGCGCCCCAGGCTGTCGCAACCAGCTCAGGGACGGACAGACCCGAGTCGAGGACCGTGCGCTTGAGGGCCACGATGTCCGGCTCGCCTACCAGCTCATGATCAACGGGTGGCAGCGGGTCTTGCCAAAGCTGCGGCTCGGGCACCCATGGGCCCAGATAGCGTGAGCGCGGACCCATGTCGCGGTGAAGCAGCTTGAACCAGGCTTTGGCGAATGCGTCGGCAAGCTGGTCCGGGTTCTCGTAGAAGCGCTTGGCAATTGGCCCATAGATCGGATCCACCCTCAGCGACAGGTCTGTCGTCAGCATCGTCGGCGCGTGCCGCCGGGATGAGTCGTGCGCATCCGGCACGGTGTCTTTCGCCTCGGGATTCTTCGGCGTCCACTGCTTCGCACCCGCGGGGCTCGTGGTGAGCTCCCACTCGTACTTGAACAGGTTCTCGAGGAACCCGTTGTCCCACCTGGTCGGGTTGTTGGTCCATATGCCCTCGAGGCCGCTGGTGACTGCGTGGGGGCCCTTGCCGCTGCCGTACTTGTTCTTCCAGCCCAGGCCCTGCTCCTCGATGGGGGCGCCCTCGGGTTCCGGACCGACGTTCCCAACCGCCGGCGCAGCACCATGTGTCTTGCCAACCGTGTGGCCGCCGACGATGAGCGCAACGGTCTCCTCGTCGTTCATGGCCATGCGGGCAAAGGTGTCGCGGATGTCCCGGGCGGCAGCCGCCGGATCGGCGTTGCCCGCGGGCCCTTCGGGATTCACGTAGATCAGGCCCATCTGCACGTTGGCCAGTGGTTTGGCGAGTTCACGATCGCCGCTATAGCGCTCGTCTCCCAACCAGGTGTCCTCTGGGCCCCAAAAGATGTCTTCGGGCTCCCAGACGTCGGGCCGGCCGAAACCGAAGCCGAACGTCCTGAAGCCCATTGACTCATAAGCCACGTTGCCAGCCAGGATCAGCAGGTCCGACCACGAGATCTTCTGGCCGTACTTTTTCTTGATCGGCCAGAGCAGCCGGCGCGCCTTGTCGAGGTTCGCGTTGTCGGGCCAGCTGTTGAGGGGGGCAAAGCGCTGCTGGCCTTCGCCACCT
>DATNCB010000155.1:0-2142 GCA_035571715.1 Ramlibacter sp. | reverse complement strand
TCGATCGTGTGCGAGAGTTTTTCCACCAGCTTCAGCCCTTTGGCCGTCGCCTCGACCACCGTGCGCCGCTGATCCGCCGGATCGCGTTCGCGCCGCACCAGCCCATCGCGCTCCATGCGCATCAGCACGCCCGTGAGGCTGGGCCCGAGGAGGTAGGCCTCGCGCGCGACCCGGCCGGTTTCCAGGGCGCCATGCTCACCGAGCACGCGCAACACCCGCCATTGCTGGTCCGAGAGGCCGTGCACGCGCAGGCTCGGCCGTGCGTGGGCCATCACGGATTCGCGCGCCTGCAGCAGCAGGCGCGGCAGGTTGCGATGGGCGAAGGACGTGGTCATGGCATTCGATTAGTTAACATGTTAAATGATTGGACAGTCCGTCGCAAACGGCCGCTTTTGCCGATCAGCTCGGGCGGCTATAGTCAGCCGGCCATGGCCAAGGAAAAAACCAGCTACGTCTGTACCGAATGCGGTGGCGCCAGCCCGCGCTGGCTCGGCAAATGCCCGCACTGCGAGGCGTGGAATACCCTGATCGAAACGGTGCCGGAGTTGAGCGCACCCGCCCGCAATCGTTTTGCATCGCTGGCCAAAGCTGCCGAGGTCGCGGCATTGGCCGACATCGAGGCGAGCGAGATCGACCGCCAGCCGACCGGCATCGGCGAACTCGACCGCGTGCTGGGCGGCGGCATTGTCGAAGGCGGCGTCGTGCTGATCGGCGGCGATCCGGGCATCGGCAAATCGACGCTGCTGCTGCAGGCACTCGACGGCCTGCAACGCGCGGCGGTGCCCACGCTCTACGTCACCGGTGAAGAAAGCGGCGCGCAGGTCGCGCTGCGCTCACGCCGGCTGGGCCTGGACAATTCGCAGGTCAAGGTACTGGCCGAGATCCAGCTCGAGAAGATCCTCGCCACCATCACTGCCCTGCAACCGGCGGTGGCCGTGATCGACTCGATCCAGACCGTGTACTCCGACCAGCTCACCTCCGCGCCCGGCTCGGTGGCGCAGGTGCGCGAGTGCGCGGCCCACCTCACGCGCGCCGCCAAGGCCGGCGGCACCAGCATCGTCCTGGTCGGCCATGTCACCAAGGAAGGCGCGCTGGCCGGCCCGCGGGTGCTCGAACACATGGTGGACACGGTGCTGTACTTCGAAGGTGACACGCATTCGAGCTTCCGGTTGGTGCGCGCCGTGAAGAACCGCTTTGGCGCCGTGAACGAAATCGGCGTGTTCGCAATGACCGACAAGGGGCTCAAGGGCGTGGCCAACCCGAGCGCGATCTTTCTGTCGCAGCACAGCGAGCCGGTGCCGGGCAGCTGCGTGCTGGTGACGCTGGAAGGCACGCGCCCCATGTTGGTCGAAATCCAGGCCCTGGTCGACAGTGGCGGCATCAGTCCGCGGCGCCTGTCGGTCGGGCTGGATCGCGATCGCCTGGCCATGCTGCTGGCCGTGCTGCACCGGCATGCGGGCGTCGCCTGCCTGGACCAGGATGTGTTCGTCAATGCCGTCGGCGGTGTTCGCATCACCGAGCCGGCCGCCGATCTGGCCGTAATGCTGGCGATCACGTCGAGCTTGCGCGGCAAGCCGCTGCCCAAGGGCTTCATCGCCTTCGGTGAGGTGGGCCTGGCCGGCGAGGTGCGGCCCGCGCCGCGCGGCCAGGAGCGCTTGCGCGAAGCGGCCAAGCTGGGGTTTTCCGTGGCCGTGGTGCCCAAAGCCAACGCGCCGCGCAAAGGCGCGAGAGACATGGAGGGACTGACGATCCACGCCGTCGATCGCATCGAGGAGGCGATGGATCTGGCGCGGCAGCTGGCGTGAAGCGCCGGGCAGACAGGGCTCTGCCGAAAGCGCGCCGCCGGCTACTTGCCTCCGCCACCTCCCCCACCACCGCCGCCGCCGCCACCTCCGCCACCCCCACCTCCTCCGCCACCCCCACCTCCTCCACCGCCCCCGCTGCCGCCGCTGCCACTGCCGCTGCCGCTGCCACTGCTTCCGCTGCTCCCGCTTGTACCACTGCTTCCGCTGGAACCGCTGTCGCCGCTGCTGCCGCTAGTACCACTGCTTCCACTGGTACCACTGCTGCCACTGCTGCCACTGCTGCCACTGCTGCCGCTGCTGCCGCTACTTCCGCTGCTGCCGCTACCGCTGCTGCTGC
>DATNCB010000154.1:0-3105 GCA_035571715.1 Ramlibacter sp. | reverse complement strand
TGGCGCTGATCGAGCCGCTGCGCACCTTGCGCCTGATCCACTACAGCGCCTGGCTGGCGCGGCGCTGGGACGACCCGATCTTCCCGATCAATTTCCCCTGGTTCGGCAGCAGCGACTACTGGCAGGGGCAGGTGCAGATGCTGGAAGAACAGATCGAAGCGATGGCGGAGCCGCCGCTGGTCGTCTAACGCACCGGATTTTCCAGCACCCCGATCCCATCGATTTCGACCCGCACCGTGTCGCCGGCCTTCAGGTATTTCGGCGGCTTGAAGCCGATGCCCACGCCTACGGGCGTGCCGGTCGCGATCACGTCGCCAGGGTACAGCGTGATGCCGGCCGACAAGGTTTCTATCAGTGCCGGAATGCGGAAGATCAGGTCGGTGGTCGACGCGTTCTGCCGCTCTTCGCCATTGACATAGCAGCGCACGGCCGTGCGGGTGCCGTCGCATTCGTCGGCGCTGACCAGCCAAGGCCCCATCGGGCAGAAAGTGTCGAACGACTTTCCGAGGTGCCATTGCATGTGGCGGCTTTGCCAGTCACGCGCTGTCACGTCGTTGACGATCGTGTAGCCCCAGACATGCGTCATCGCATCGGCCGCCTTGATGCCCTTGCCGCCGCGCCCGATCACGACGGCCAGTTCGGCTTCGTAGTCGATCGCGGTGGAAACGTCGGGCAGGATCACGATGGGCTCGCCGGGACCGATCACCGACTCGGGCACCTTGGTGAAGTAGATGGGCACCGCGGGAATATCGCCGCCCGGCTTCGAGCTGCTGTCGAAGCCGCTGCCCGCGAACTCCTTGGCGTGCGCGTGGTAATTCTTTCCTACGCAGAAGATATTGCGGCGCGGACGCGGCAGCGGAGCCGTGAGCCGCACCCGGTCGAGCGGCAAAGCGGCGCCCAGTGGCGGCAGCGCTTCACCGCGCGCCAGCGCCTCGAGCACCGGCAGCGCGCCGAGCAACCGCTGGCGGGCTGCCAGCTCGATCGGCCGCACCTGTTTCAGGTCCTCGGAAACGACACCCACGGCGGGTTCGTCCTGGTAGATGTAGGAAGCGATCTTCATCGGGAAAACTCTCTGTGCGACGAGGCAGCCAATCTAGCATGCTAACCAGCTCTTGTGCCCAGTCCCGCGGGAGTTACCTCATGCATCGCCGCCTCCTCATCGCCGCTGCTTCGCTGCTCATCGCCGGGCTGGCCGGCGCCCAAGTCGCCTATCCGGGCAGAGCGATCACGATGGTGGTGCCGTTCCCGCCCGGCGGCCTGGCCGACATCGTCGCGCGGCCGGTGGCTGAAGCGATGTCGCGCGATCTCGGCCAGACGGTGATCGTCGAGAACAAGGCCGGCGCGGGCGGCGGTGTCGGCATGGCCTACGCGGCCAAGGCGCCGCCGGATGGCTACACGGTGCTGATGTCGCTCTCATCGCTGACGGTGCTGCCGGAGGCCGATGTCGTGCTGGGCCGGCAGCAGATGTACGCACTCAATTCGCTGCGGCCCATCGCCCGATTCACCGCCGATCCGACGGTGCTTGCCGT
Source organism: Ramlibacter sp. (assembly GCA_035571715.1). GTDB lineage: Bacteria > Pseudomonadota > Gammaproteobacteria > Burkholderiales > Burkholderiaceae_C > Ramlibacter. The sequence continues at coordinate 1,576 of DATNCB010000154.1, read as the reverse complement.
GCGGGCCGATGCGCCGTGGAAGACGGTGAAGGATTTCGTCGAGGACGCAAGGAAGCGGCCCGGCGCGATCAATTACGGCTCTTCCGGCAATTACGGCACCATGCACGTGCCGATGGAAATCCTGGCGCAAAACGCCGGCGTGAAAATGACGCATGTGCCCTTCACCGGCGCCGGCCCGGCCGTGGTTGCGCTGCTCGGCGGGCAGATCGATGCGGTCTCCTCCGGCCCGGCCACCGTGCTGCAACATGTGAAGGCCGGCAAGTTGCGCGTGCTGGCGCATTGGGGCAACGGCAAGCTCGAGGCGCTGCCCGACGTGCCGTCGCTGAAGGACGCCGGCTACGACGCCGAGTACGCGCAGTGGTCGGGCCTGTTCATTCCGGCAGCCACGCCCGAGCCGGTCGCGCAGCGACTGAGGGCGGCAGCGCGCGCCGCGGCGCAGGATCCCAAGGTCAAGCAGGTCATCCTCAATGCCGGCAGTCCGGTGCTGTATCAGGACACGCCCGATTTCGAAAAATACGTGCAGGCCGATGCGAGGCGCATGGCCGACGTCGTGAAGAAGATTGGCAAAGTGGAATAAGAGCTGTCACGGGAGAACGTCATGTCTTTTGCAACGCGCTTCTGGTTCGTTCTCGTCACAGCCCTCATGTCCGCGGCTGGCGCCGGCGCGCAGACGTACCCGAACCGGCCGGTCAAGATCGTGGTCCCGTTCGCCGCCGGCGGGCCCGCGGACAACTACGCACGATTCCTGGGAACGCGACTGCAGGAGGCGCTCGGCCAGCCGTTCGTCGTGGACGACAAGCCCGGCGCGGGTTCGCTGATCGGCACTGACATCGTGGCGAAGTCTGCACCGGACGGCTACACGCTGCTGCTGATGTCCAACACCCACACCGTCAACGAAACGCTGATCCCCAACAAGACATTCGTGCTGACGCGCGATTTCGCCGCAGTCGCGCCGATTAACTATTCGGACCTCGTGCTGGTGGCGCATCCTGCGCTGCCCGTTTCCAATCTGAAGGACTTGCTGACGCTAGCCAAGCAGCGGCCGGGCAAGCTGAACTACGCATCGTCCGGCCTGGGCACGCCCTATCACATGGCCGGTGAACTGTTCAAGAGCATGTCGGGCGTCTACCTGGTGCACATCCCTTATCGCGGCAGTTCGGGCGCGCGCACCGACGTGATCGGCGGCCAGGTCGACCTGATGTTCGACGCTGTCACCACGATGGCCGAGCAGGTCAAATCGGGGAAAGTCAAGGCGCTCGCGACCACCGGCCTGCAACGGTCGAGCGTGCTGCCCGACGTGCCGACCGTGCATGAAGCGGGCGTGCCGAATTACGAAGCGACAATCTGGCTCGGGCTGCTGGCACCGAAGGGCACGCCCAAAGCCGTCGTCGATCGGCTCAACGAAGCGATCTCGAAGATCGCCAGTCAACCCGCGGTGCGCCAGGAATGGGGCAAGCAGGGCGCCACGCCGATGGTGATGACGCCGGCGGCTTTCGAGAAGTACATCCAGGACGACATCGCGAAATGGGCGCGCGTGATCAAGTCAGCTCACATCAAGGCCGAATAAGGTGACAAA
>DATNCB010000153.1:0-3377 GCA_035571715.1 Ramlibacter sp. | reverse complement strand
CTCGAATACCTGTGGGTCGATCCGTCGCTGGCGCGCGGCGTGCTCACCTACCTGGCGGCCGAACAGGCGACGGAGCTGGACCCGCAAAACGATGCCGAGCCCGGCAAGATCCTGCACGAGGCGCGGCACGGCGAGATGGCCTTGACGCACGAGATCCCGTTCGGGCGCTACTTCGGTTCGGTCGACTCCACGCCGCTGTTCCTGGTGCTGGCCGCCGCCTACTATCGGCGCACCGGCGACCTCGGGCTGATCCGCAGCATCTGGCCCAACATTCTGAAGGCGCTCCGATGGATCGACGAATGGGGCGACGCCGATCGCGACGGCTTCGTCGAATACAAGCGCCACAGCGACGAAGGGCTGGTGCAGCAGGGATGGAAGGACTCGGGCGACTCCATCTTCCACCGCGACGGCCGGCTGGCCGAGGCGCCGATCGCGCTGTGCGAAGTGCAGGGCTACGTGTACGACGGCAAGCTGGCTGCGGCCGAACTGGCGCGATTCCTGGATGAGCCGGAGCTGGCCCGGGAACTGGCGCAACAGGCGCAGCAGTTGCGCCAGCGTTTCCTCGCCGCCTTCTGGTGCGAGGAGATCGGCAGCTACGCGATCGCGCTGGATGGCAAGAAACAGCAGTGCAAGGTCGCATCGTCGAATGCCGGGCACACGCTGTGGAGCGGTATCGCGTCGCCCGAGCACGCGCAGCGCATCATGGATGGGCTGATGGGCCATGAGTTCTTCAGCGGCTGGGGCATTCGCACGCTCGGCGCCAGGGCGGCGCGCTACAACCCGATGTCCTACCACAACGGCTCGATCTGGCCGCACGACAACGCCCTGATCGCGGCCGGCATGGCGCGCTACGGCCGCACCGAAAGCGCGATGCAGTTGCTTTCGAGCACCTTCGACGCCAGCCTGCATTTCGACTCCCACCGCCTGCCGGAATTGTTTTGCGGCTTCCCGCGCAGATCCGGCGCGGGTCCGACCCTGTACCCGGTTGCGTGTTCGCCGCAGGCCTGGGCCGCCGCCGCCGCGTTCGGCATGCTCCAGGCGTGTCTCGGACTGGACATCGATGTCGGCCACTCCGAGATCACGCTGCGCACGCCGCGCCTGCCGCCTTTTATCGACTGGATCAGGATCACGCGGCTGGGCGCGCCGGGACCGAGCGCCGACCTTCTGCTGCAGCGCTACGAGCGCAACGTGGGGATCGAGGTGGTCCGCAAGGACGGCAACGTGAGGGTCACGGTTGTAGCCTGAGAGACTCCAAGACTCCTTCGCGACATCCCGCGCGGTTTGCCGGCGCGAAGATTGACGCAGATCATCTCCGCGGGGCAGGGCGCCTCTAAGCTGATTTCGTGAATTTTGAACCATCTCCCACCGCACAGGCCTGGCTTGCGCAACTGCAGGCCTTCCTCGATCGTTACGTGCTGCCGCATAACGGCGCGTGGCACGGTTGCGCCAGCCAGGGTGTCTACCCGCCGTTCATGGAAGACCTGAAGGCGCTGGCGAAAGCCGAGGGGCTGTGGAACCTGTGTCTGCCCGGCCTGCGCGAGGACGAGCCGGGCACGCGCCTCGCCAACCTCGACTACGCGCCGCTGGCCGAAGCGATGGGCCGGCTGCCGTGGTCGGCGGAGGTCTTCAACTGCAGCGCGCCCGACAGCGGCAACATGGATCTGCTGCAGCGGCACGCATCGCCCGCGCAGCGGCAGGATTGGCTGATGCCGCTGCTGGAAGGGCAGATCCGCTCGGCCTTCGCCATGTCGGAGCCCGACGTCGCTTCGTCCGATCCCACCAATTTGCAGACCGCCGTGCGGCGTGAGGGCGGGCAACTCGTGATCAACGGCCGCAAGTGGTTCATCACCGGCGTGGCGCATCCGGCATGCCGGCTGCTGATCGTGATGTGCCGCAACGAAGGCGAGGCGTCAACCGCTTCGCGGCATGCCGGCCACAGCATGGTGCTGGTTCCGATGGATACGCCGGGCCTGACGGTGGTGCGCAACATCTCCATCATGCAGCACACCTCGCCGGAGGGGCATTGCGAAATCCTGCTGCGCGACGTGCGCGTCCCGGAAGAAAACCTGCTTGGCACCTGGGGCGAAGGCTTTGCGATGGCGCAGGGGCGCCTCGGGCCGGGGCGCGTGCACCATTGCATGCGCACCATCGGCCAGTGCGAGCTGGCGCTGGAGCTGGCCTGCGACCGCGCCCTGGAGCGGCGCGCCTTCGGCAAGTACCTCGCCGACCAGGCGAACGTTCAGGACTGGATTGCCGAGTCGCGACTGGAGATCGATCAGGCCCGGCTGCTGGTCCTACGCGCTGCGTGGGGGCTGGACCAACCCGAGCGAGCGCCGGGGCTGCGTGCCGAGGTCGCGGCGATCAAGGTGGTTGCCGCGCGGTTGCAAACGCGTGTGGTCGACCGCGCCATGCAGATCTTCGGGGCGATGGGGATGTCGCCGGACACACCGCTGGCATGGCTGTGGACCTGGGGCCGCGCGATGCGCTTCCTGGACGGGCCCGACGAGGTCCACCTGCGCACCGTGGCGCGGCAGGAATTGGCCCGCGCACGCGAGCGTGGAGGCTCTTCGTCCGCCTACTTCACGACGCCGGAGCAGATGGACGCGACGCCGCGCATCCGTTAGGACAGGAAGCTGATGTAGCGGCTGGGCTCGGGCCGCAGGCGCTGCGGCTTGCGCCCGAGCGGCGTGCCGATGGCGACGAAGCAGACGGCCTGCTCGCAGGCCCGCAACGAGAACAGCTCGCGCAATCCGTTCGATTGAAGCGCCTTGCCGCTGGTCAGCGCCGAGCCGAAGCCCAGCGCGGTGGCCATGAGCAGCATGTTCTGGATCGCGCAACCGGCCGAGACGAGCCGCTCGGCCGCGGGAACTTCATCGGCATCCGAGCCGACGTCGACCACCGCCAGCATCAGCACAGGCGCGCGAAACGCCTTTTCCCGCGCCTGTGCCATTTGGTCCGCGGTCGCCGCAGCATCGCGCTCGAGCAGCGCAGCGGCGAACACTTCGGCCAGCCGGCCGCGTGCGGCCGTCGGGATGACGACGAAGCGCCACGGCACCAGTTCGCCATGATCGGGCGCCGCTGCGGCGGAGTTGAAAATGAGTTCGAGCTGCGAAACGTCCGGCCCGGGTTCGGCCAGCCGCTTCGGCAGAATCGTCTGGCGATGCTGAACGAGCGCTGCGGCCCATTGGGCGGCCGAGCCCGGCGGCGGGACGTCGGGAAACCCGCCGTGGCTCATCTCATCCGCAATGCCCGAGGTGGCCGCACTGGGTGCAGTAGTCGCAGCCGTCCTTGCGGATCATCGCGTAGGCGCCGCACTCCGGGCACTTGGCACCGGCCATGGGCGCGGGCGCGGGGGTGCTGACCTCGACGTGAGGCGC
>DATNCB010000152.1:0-4757 GCA_035571715.1 Ramlibacter sp. | reverse complement strand
CAAAGGACGCAAAAGGGACAAAGAAGAAAATCTTGAAGGTTTTCTTTTGCGACCTCTGCGTATCTTTCGCGTCCTCTGCGTCCGGAAGTCCGGTTTTCAAAGACGAATCTATTGGCTGCCGAGCCCGCCGCTTACCGGCGACGGGGGAGGGCACCGAAAAGAGGAATCAGACATGAAGCACATCATTGCCGTGCTGCTCGAGAACGAGCCCGGCGCCCTCTCGCGGGTCGTGGCCCTGTTCTCGGCCCGCGGCTACAACATCGAGTCGCTCACGGTGGCGCCGACGGAAGATCCGTCGCTGTCGCGCATGACGATCACCACCGCGGGCTCCGACGACGTGATCGAGCAGATCACCAAGCACCTGAACCGCCTGATCGAGGTGGTGAAGGTGGTCGACCTCACTGAAGGCGCCTACACCGAGCGCGAGCTCATGATGGTGAAGGTGCGCGCCGTCGGCAAGGAGCGCGAGGAAATGAAGCGCATGGCCGACATCTTCCGCGGCCGCATCATCGATGTGACCGAGAAGAGCTACACCATCGAGTTGACGGGCGACCAGGGCAAGAACGACGCTTTCCTTGAAGCCATCGACCGCAGCGCTATCCTGGAAACGGTGCGCACCGGCTCCAGCGGCATCGGCCGGGGCGAACGGGTCCTGCGCGTGTGAACCCTTCGACAGGCTCGGGGCTGTCGGCTTTATTGGATGAATTTAACCGGAGAAAAGAACCATGAAGGTTTATTACGACAAGGACTGTGACCTGAGCCTGATCAAGGGCAAGACGGTTGCCATCATCGGCTACGGCTCACAGGGCCACGCGCATGCCCAGAACCTGAACGACAGCGGCGTCAAGGTGGTGGTCGGACTGCGCAAGGGCGGCGCGTCCTGGCCCAAGGTGGAGAAGGCGGGCCTGAAGGTCGCGGAAGTGCCGGATGCCGTGCGTTCGGCCGACGTGGTCATGATCCTGCTGCCCGACGAGCAGATTGCCGCCGTCTACAAAGGCGACATCGAGCCCCACATCAAGCAGGGTGCCTCGCTCGTGTTCGCTCATGGCTTCAATGTGCACTACGGCTTCGTCAGCCCGCGTGCCGATCTGGACGTGTGGATGGTCGCGCCCAAGGCGCCGGGCCACACGGTCCGCCACACCTACACGCAGGGCGGAGGCGTTCCGCAGCTGGTTGCCGTGCACCAGGACAAGAGCGGGCGGGCTCGCGACCTGGCACTGTCCTATGCCATGGCCAACGGCGGGGGCAAGGCCGGCATCATCGAAACCAGTTTCCGCGAAGAAACCGAAACCGACCTGTTCGGCGAACAGGCCGTGCTGTGCGGCGGTACGGTGGAACTGATCAAGGCGGGATTCGAGACGCTGGTGGAAGCCGGCTACGCGCCCGAGATGGCGTATTTCGAGTGCCTGCACGAACTCAAGCTGATCGTCGACATGATCTATGAAGGCGGCATCGCCAACATGAATTATTCGATCTCGAACAATGCCGAATATGGCGAGTACGTGACCGGACCGAAGATCATCACGGAAGCCACCAAGCAGGTGATGAAGCAGTGCCTGAAGGACATCCAGTCGGGCGAATACGCCAAGAGCTTCATCCTGGAAAACCGCGCCGGCGCACCGGTGCTTCTGTCGCGCCGCCGGCTGATGGCCGAGCACCAGATCGAGACCGTGGGCGAGACGCTGCGCGCGATGATGCCCTGGATCAAGAAGAACAAGCTGGTGGACCAGACGCGAAATTGAGCTCGCCGGCTCTTGCGTTGTCATCCCGGGCTTGACCCGGGATCCACGCCTCGTGAGCCTGCCATCTTCCCGTCGGGGCGTGGATTGCGAGTCAATTGACACCTTACACTCCAGGTCTATGCACGACGGTACCGATTCGCACCCCCCGCCCACGGAAGGGATCGTGGTGCGCAAGCGCCGCAAGGGGATCTACATCCTTCCGAACCTGTTCACGCTGGCGGCGCTGTTCGGTGGCTTTTTTGCGGTGGTGATGGCAATGAACGGCCGCTTCGACATGGCGGCCGTCGGCGTTTTCAGCGCCATGGTGCTCGACAGCCTGGACGGGCGGGTCGCGCGCATGACCAACACCCAGAGCGCATTCGGCGAGCAGATGGATTCGCTGTCCGACATGGTGTCGTTCGGCGCCGCGCCGGCGCTCATTGCCTATGAATGGGGACTCAGGTCGCTGGGTCGCTGGGGCTGGATCGCCGCGTTCGTGTACTGCGCCTGTACGGCCTTGCGCCTGGCGCGCTTCAACGTCAATACGGCGGTGGTGGACAAGCGCTACTTCCAGGGCCTGCCGTCGCCCGCGGCCGCCGCCTTGGTGGCGGGGTTCATCTGGGTCATGAACGACATGGACGTCAGGGGGCCGGATGTGTCCTGGGCGATGTTCGCGGTTTCGCTGTACGCCGGGTTGACGATGGTGACCAACGTGCCGTTCTACAGTTTCAAGGACGTGCAGATGAAGAAAAGCGTGCCTTTCGCCGTGATCGTCCTGATCGCGCTGGGCATCGCGGCCATCAACATTGATCCTCCTATCGTGCTGTTCGGACTGTTCGTCGTGTACGGCCTGAGCGGCTACGTCCTCTACGGCTGGCGCAAGGCGAAGGGCCAGCAGACCAGCGTCATCAGCACTTCGACCGACGAACCGGACGAGCGGGGGCTGCATAAGTGACGGGCGAATGCCCCGTCATCCCGGCGAAGGCCGGGGTCCAGGTTCCGACCTGTGCTACATTGGCACACATGAAACGGATTTCGCTGGCGCTACTGCTATCTCCCCACGGGCGGAGACGGTAGCGCACGCGTTCACCTGACAACGGCCCGTATGCACCAGCAGCGGGCCGTTTTTCTTTGAGGCTGCTGGTTCACTGAACCGACGAGAGACGACCATGTTGAAAAATCCCGCCAGCAAGTACCGCGCCTTCAAGCCGGTGCGTTTGACCGACCGGACCTGGCCCGACGCCGTCCTGACCCGACCGCCCGTGTGGTGCAGTGTGGACCTGCGCGACGGCAACCAGGCGCTGATCGAGCCGATGGACGTGGCCCGCAAGCTGCGCATGTTCGAGACGCTGGTGGATATCGGTTTCAAGGAAATCGAGGTGGGATTTCCCTCCGCGTCGCAGACGGAATTCGATTTCATTCGCAAACTCATCGATGAGAGCCTGATCCCGGACGATGTGACGATCCAGGTGCTGACCCAGGCGCGCGAGCCCCTGATCAGGCGCACCTTCGAGGCGCTGCAAGGCGCAAGGCGTGTCATCGTGCATCTGTACAACGCCACTTCGCCAGTCATGCGCGAGGTGGTGCTGGGCCTGGACGAGGACGGCATTGTCGAGCTAGCCACCAGCCAGGCCCGCCTTTTCATGGAACTCGCGGCGCAGCAGCCCGATACCGACTGGATCTTCCAGTACTCGCCGGAGATGTTTTCCGGCACGGAGCTGGCTTTTTCCAAGCGCGTGGTGGATGCCGTGACCGAGGTATGGCAGCCGACGCCCGAGCACAAGTGCATCATCAACGTGCCCTCGACGGTGGAGCATTCGACCCCCAACATCTTCGCCGACATGGTCGAATGGATGCACCGCCACCTGGCGCGTCGCGATGCCCTGGTCATTTCGATCCATCCCCACAACGATCGAGGCACTGGCACCGCTGCAGGCGAACTCGCGCTGATGGCCGGTGCCGACCGCCTCGAGGGCTGCCTCTTCGGCAACGGCGAACGCACCGGCAACATCGACATCGTGACTGTCGCGTTGAACCTGTATTCGCAAGGCGTGGCGCCCGGACTGGACTTCTCCGACATCGATGAAATACGCCGGACCGTCGAGCACTGCACGCAACTGCCGGTCCACCCGCGCCATCCGTATGCGGGCGACCTGGTCTACACGTCGTTTTCCGGCTCGCACCAGGACGCGATCAAGAAAGCCTTCGCCGCCCGCAAGGAAGGCGACGTCTGGGACATGCCGTATCTGCCGCTCGATCCCAAAGACCTGGGCCGCAGCTACGAAGCAGTAATACGCGTCAACAGCCAGTCCGGCAAAGGCGGTATTTCGTACCTGCTCGAGAGCGAATATGGGCTGGAATTGCCTCGGCGCCTGCAGATCGAGTTCAGCCAGGTGGTGCAGACCGTGACCGATGCAAGCGGCAAGGAGCTGACCGCGCAGGACCTGTTCGAATTGTTCGAGCGCGAGTACGGCATTCGCAGCATCGCGGCGCCGCGGCACCAGCTGCTCGAGGAAACCCAGGGCGTGGCCGGCAAGCTCGTGCGCCTCGCGGCCGAAGTGGAAGCGTCGGGGCGGCCGCTGAGCATCCAGGGCGCGGGAAACGGCCCCATCGATGCGTTTGTCGAAGGGCTGGGCGCGGCCTGCGGCCAAACCATCCGGGTGCTCGACTACCATGAGCACGCGATCGGCTCGGGGGCCAACGCCCGCGCTGTCGCTTACCTCGAATTGCGCATCGGTGAGCGGACCCTGTTCGGCGTGGGTATCGATTCGAATATCGTTTCGGCTTCGCTCAAGGCGATTGTTTCGGGCCTGCAGCGCACGCAGGGAGCCAATCAAAGCGACTTCGGGGACAGATCTTCAGCTCTGTCCTCGACTGACTAAAAAGGACATCACATGGCAGACAAACTGATCATTTTCGACACCACCCTGCGCGACGGCGAGCAGTCGCCCGGCGCGTCAATGACCAAGGACGAGAAGGTGCGCATCGCGCGCCAGCTCGAGCGCCTGAAGGTCGACGTGATCGAGGCCGGCTTCG
>DATNCB010000151.1:0-2134 GCA_035571715.1 Ramlibacter sp. | reverse complement strand
CGACTGGGATGCCTGGCGGGTGGACGTTGGATCGGATGACCTCGCCTACATGATGGCGCTGCACTGGTATCCCGAGCTGCGCGGCAGGATGGAACGGCGACTGCTTGATTGCTACCATGAAGAGCTGATGAGTCACTCAGTGGCGGGCTACGATCGTCGGGCGCTGCAGGAGGACTATCGGCTATCGGTGTTGTGGCAGATCACCACACCGGTCTGGCAGCACGCCGCCGGTATTCCGCCGGTAATCTGGTGGAACAATTTTGAGCGCATTCATCTTGCCGTCGAGGACTTGGGCTGCCTCGACCTGCTGGATTGATGGGCATTTTTTGTGGCCACCCACCTCAATGACTTTGCCCAATACTGCTGCGAGCTGCTGTCTTCAGTGGGCCCGTGCGTGGCTCGTCGCATGTTCGGCGGATACGGCATCAGCGTTGAAGGCCTGACCCTGGCAATCGTCACGGACCTCGGAAACGGCGAAAAACTCTGGCTCAAGGCAAACCCCGAGACGCGCGCGAAGTTTGAGATGGCCGGGCGCGAGCGCTTCACGTACGTGGCCAAAGGCAGCGAAAAGAGCCTTGACTACTACAGCGCTCCGGACGAAGCGATGGAGTCAGCTGGCGAAATGGCGCCCTGGGCTCGCCTGGCATGGCACGCGGCGCTTGACGCACAGCAGCGCAGGCTGAACAAGAAGCCCTCCCCGTTGTCGCGAGGCAAGCAGCCACCTCGCGCGTGAGCGTGCGAACCCGCCGCTCGGGCATCCGGTCACTCGACGCGTTAACGAGCTGGTCGAACTCGGTGGCAACGGCGGCCGAATTCCGTGTCAATTGCTTCGAGAACGGGCGGCGACCCTGCCGGTCAGACTGTGGCGGCGTTATTGGTGCCGCTCGTCCATCTTCGCCATTGCAACCCTGAACAGTTCACTTGCCCCGGCGCGCAGACTCTTGGTCTGTTCCCTTCTTGCGGACGAGGGAAATTCGCACATTCCTTCCAGAGAACGCATTGCCTCGTCCCACATCACCCTCTCGGCGGTCCTGGCCCCTTGGTCGGCCAAACGCCACTCCTGGAATAGGTCACCTGAAATCATGCTGGGGGGTTTCGCTCTGGTCATACGCAGATTGTTTACCCAGATGGCCGCGAGCATGAGACGGAAACGAGGGCTACGTTGATTGATGTCAACGTGCGCGAAGGAATGCGGCAGATAGGGTGGTTGAATCGGAGGGAAGCGCCCCCTTCCTAGGCGGGCGGCGGCGCCTCCTGCGCCAGCGCCTGCTTCAAGTGCGGAAATACCTTGCCGACTTTTGCCGTGACGTATTCGCCGTAAGTACCGTGGAATGCCTGGAGGTTGGCGCCATCCCAGCGCCTGCCGCTGTCGTCGCTGCCCGCAACCGCGCCTGGCACCGGCTGGATCACCGTGTCGAAGTCAGGATCGAAGAATAGCGGGATGGACAGCCGGTCGTGGCCGCTACGGTTCACTGCAACGCGGTGCGGCACGGAGCGATAGCGGCCACCGGTCATGCGGTCCAGCATGTCCCCGACGTTGCAGATGAAGGTATCCGGCAGCGGCGGAGCGTCGAGCCAGCCGTCGTCGGTGCGCACTTGCAGGCCACCCACGTCGTCCTGCCACAGCATGGTGAGCAGGCCATAGTCGGTGTGCTCTCCCACTCCCCACTGCACCGGCAGGTGCGCCGGCGCGGGCCGGGCCGGATAGTTGAAAAACCGCAGCAGCAGCAAGGGGTCGGCCGTTCCGTGCTCGATGAAGTAGCGTTCAGGCAGTGCCAGGCCTAGCGCGCAGCCGCGCATGAGCGCCTGCCCCAGCCCGGAAAGCGCCGCGATGTATGCGAGGACCGTCTCGCGGAACTGGGCAATGGCGGGCCAAAGGTTGGGCCCGTGCAGGATCACGCCGGCGCGCACGCGGGGATGGTCGCAGGGCAGTTCGGAGCCGAGATACAGCCCTTCTTTCCAGTCCGGGCGGCCCGAGGTCAGTTCGTCGCCGGCAGGGAAGTAACCGCGCCAGGCCAGACCTCCGGCCGACATGGGGATGCGCAGCTTCTGGGCCTCGTCCTGGGCGAAGAAGGCTCGGGCCAGGGCAACGGTGCGGTCCACCAGAGCGCGATCCACACCGTGATTGGCTGCA
>DATNCB010000150.1:0-3171 GCA_035571715.1 Ramlibacter sp. | reverse complement strand
GACCTCATGGCCCAGCTGGAACGCTCACCCGACGGCTTGAAAATGAACGAGCTGTCGCGCCGCATGATGGTGACCGGCGGCAACGTGACGGGCATTACCGACCAGTTGGTTGCCGAGGGCCTGGTCGATCGCGTCGACGTGGCAGGCGATCGGCGCGCCTACCGCGTGCGCCTGACTGGCAAAGGCCGCAAACTGTTCCACGAGATGGCCCACCAGCACGAGAGCTGGATTGTCGAAGCGTTCGCCGGGCTGTCCGGCAAGGAAGTGGCCGCCTTGCACAAGCTGCTCGGCAAGGTAAAAGACCATGCGCAGTCCAGCGCCGAAGCAGCGGCGTGATGGGCGGCGATCAAGGAGCTCGAGGCATGTCCATCCAGCCAGACCGATTCGTGCATGACCGGCTGCCGCCGCGCTCGCAGTGGCCGCAACTGGTCTACGACCGTCCGGAATTCCAGTTCCCGGCCCAGCTGAACGTGATCGAGGAGTTGCTGGACAAGGCGCAGGCGAAGGGATTCGGCGCCCGTCCCCTGCTGCGGTCCAGCCGTACGGTCCTCAGCTATGCCGACGTGCGCCAGCGGGTCGACCGCATCTGCCGCGCGCTCGTCGAAGATTTAGGACTCGTGCCGGGCAATCGGGTGCTGCTGCGCGGCGGCAATTCCATCGGTCTGGCGCTGGCATGGCTGGCCGTCGTGAAAGCCGGCTTGGTCGCCGTGGCGACGATGCCGCTGCTGCGCGCACGCGAACTCGGCGACATCATCGACAAGGCGCAGCCCACCGTTGCGCTGTGCGATGCGAAGCTGCTGGAGGAGCTGGAACTGGCTTGCAAGGAACGGCCCTTGCTCGCGACGGTGCTCGCTTTCAATGCGGAGAACGAGCCGGGGTCGATGGACGCGCGCGCGGCGCAGAAAGACGGCGGTTTCGCGCCGTGCCCGACGGCTGCCGATGACATCGCGATGATGGCTTTCACTTCGGGCACGACCGGCAAGCCCAAGGCCGCCGTCCACACCCATCGGGACGTGCTCGCGGCGTGCGAGGCGTGGCCGCGCCACGTGCTGCGAGCAAGCCCCGATGACATCGTGGTGGGATCGCCGCCGCTGGCCTTCACCTTCGGCCTGGGCGGCCTGCTGCTCTTCCCCATGTGGGCCGGCGCTTCCGTGTATTTTCCGGACGCGCCCTATACACCCGACAGCGCAATTCGCATGATTCGGGAAATCGGCGCGACCATCTGCTACACGGCCCCCACGTTCTACCGCCAGATGGCGCCTTTGGCGCGCGAGTACGGAGTCGGCCGCCTGCGCATATGCGTCAGCGCCGGCGAAGGCCTACCGGACGCAACACGCCAGTTGTGGAAGCAGGCCACGGGCATCGAGATGCTCGATGGCATCGGCGCCACCGAGATGTTCCATATCTTCATCTCGGCGGCCGGCAGCGACGTGCGGCCTGGCGCTATCGGCAAGGTCGTGCCCGGCTACCAGGCCAAGGTGGTGGACGACGACGGCAACGAGGTACCGCCCGGCACGGTCGGCAAACTGGCCGTCATTGGGCCGACCGGCTGCAAGTACCTGGACGACCCGCGCCAGACCAGCTACGTGAAAAACGGCTGGAACTATCCTGGCGATGCCTTCACCCAAGACGATGACGGCTACTTCTTCTATCAGGCCCGGGCCGACGACATGATCATCACAGCGGGCTACAACGTGGGCGGCCCCGAGGTCGAAGACGCGTTGCTCAGGCACCCGGCGGTGGCCGAGTGCGGCGTGATCGGCAAGCCCGATGCGGCGCGCGGCATGATCGTCAAGGCCTTCTGCGTGCTCAAGCCGGGCCATGCCGGCGACGCGCAGATGATCAAGGCGCTGCAGGATCACGTCAAGGCTTCGATCGCGCCATTCAAGTACCCGCGCGAGATCGAGTTCGTGGCCGCACTGCCGCGCACGGAAACCGGCAAGCTGCAAAGGTTCAAGCTGCGCCAGCTCTAGGGTCAGACAGCCGGACCCCGTACGTGCCCGAAGCGCGGACATAATCCCGCCATGCCAGCCTATTCATTCGAAGCCCTGGACGCCGATGGCGAAACGCGCCGCGGCGTGATGGAGGCGGACACTGCCAAGGCAGTGCGCACCTCGCTGCGCGCGCAGTCCCTGGTGCCGCTGCAGGTCGTGCCCGTGAGCGCCGGCGTGGCGGCCGATGAGCCGAGCTCGATGTGGAGCGGCGGCGTCTTCAACCGCGGCGTTTTTACGGCCACGGGCCTGGCGATCTGGACCCGGCAATTGGCCGGCCTGATCACCTCGGGACTGCCGCTGGAGCGCGCCCTCACGGCCTTGACGGACGAAGCCGAAAACGATCGCGAGCGGCATCTGGTGGCCGCCCTGCGCGCCGAAGTCAACGCCGGCTCGCCGTTTGGTAAGGCGCTGGCCCGGTTCCCGCGCGAATTCCCGGAGATCTTCACCGCGGTGGTCGGAGCTGGCGAGCAAAGCGGCAATCTGGGGCTGGTGCTGGAGCGGCTGGCCGACGATCTCGAAGAGCGCCAGGCCCTGCAGGCCAAGCTGCTTGGGGCGGCCCTGTATCCGGCGATCGTCACCGTCGTCGCCATTGCGATCGTGCTGTTTCTGGTGGCGTACGTGGTGCCGCAAGTGGCGAACGTGTTTGCCGGCAGCAAACGCGCCCTGCCTTTCCTCACCGTGGCCATGCTCGCGGTCAGCGCGCTGGTGCGCAGCTGGGGCTGGGTAGCGGCCCTGCTGCTGGTGGCCGGCACAGTTGTCGCGCGCCTGGCGCTGCGCAACCCGGCGACACGCGAGCGTTTCGATGCGGCGTGGCTGAAGCTGCCCCTGGTGGGCCGGCTTTCGCGCGGCTACAACGCGGCGCGCTTCGCCAGCACGCTCGCCATGCTGGCGGGCGCCGGCGTGCCGATCCTCAAAGCGCTGCAGGCGGCGGCCGAGACGCTCGGCAATCGCGCCATGCGGGCCGATGCGATGGATGCGCTGGTTCTGGTGCGCGAAGGCGCGCCGCTGGCTTCGGCGATGGCCCAGAAGAAGCGCTTCCCCGGCCTGTTATCGATGTTCGCAAGGCTGGGCGAACAGACCGGACAGCTGCCCGCGATGCTGCAGCGCGCGGCCAATCAGCTGGGTGCCGAAGTGCAGCGCCGGGCCATGCAGCTGGCGACGATTCTCGAGCCGCTGC
>DATNCB010000149.1:0-10061 GCA_035571715.1 Ramlibacter sp. | reverse complement strand
GGCTCGATGCCCTCACCGGTCTTGTAGCCGGACCACAGGCGATTGCGAAACGACTCGATCACGTGATCGGTCGCCACGCCGACATGCGTGACGTTGTTTTCGATCATCTCCAGCACGCCGTTCAGCACACCGACCACCGCGCCGAAGGGCCTGTCCTCGCCCTTCGTGAAGCGGCGCAGGCCGTAGAAGTGCCGAAAGAGTTCGTAGGTGCCGTCGATGAGGTCGATGATCATGCACGTGACAGCCGGCGCTCCGGCCGCGCCCTGCCGCGCGACAAGTTCGCGCTGACCAGCGCCGCGGCCAGCGTGATGAACCACGAGTAATACACCCACACCAGGAAGGCCAGCAGGGGCGCGAAGGCGCCGTAGATCGTGCGGTACGTGGGCACGTTGGCGAGGTAGATCGCGAAGCCGCGCTTGCCGAGCTCGAAGGCGATGCCGGCGAGCAGGCCGCCCGCGATCGCATCGCGCCACCGCACGGCGGTGTGCGGCACGAAGCGGAACAGGCAGGCGAAGCCGGCGGCGCCCAGGATCACGGGCCCCAGGTTCAGGGCATGCGGCAACCAGGCGGGCCGCGTGCCCGCCAGGGCGCTGGAGGCGGCCAGCAGATGGGACGTGGCCCACAAGCTCGCACCGATGATCACCGGCCCCGTGAGCAGCATCGCAACGTACAGGGCCAGCCGGCGCAGCACTGGGCGCGGCTTCTTCGCCTGCCAGATCCGGTTGAGGGTGTTCTCCACGCTCAGGAGCAGCGCCAGGGCCGACACCAGCAGGACGGCAAAGCCCACCAGCGTGAGACTGCTGGCATTGCCCGTGAACTGCGCCAGATACTTCAGCACGGCTTTGGTGATGTCGGCGGGCAACAGGCCGCGCAGCAGGTGCTCGCGGATCGCTTCGCCCGCCGGACGCAGCGCCGGGATGCGCGCGAATAGCGCGAAGCTCACGGCCAGCAGCGGCACCATGGACATCACCGTCGCAAAGGTGAGGCCGCCCGCCGCCTGCGCGAGGCGTTCTTCCCGGCCGCGGCGCAGGATGACGTTGATCAGGTTGCCTTGGGCCATTCGCGGATTGTCGCTGCATGCGATCACAATAGGCGCATCCATTCCCCCAGCCTATGACCACGAACCGTGTCCCCGGCCGCCGTTTGCTGCACTCGCCCGGCCCCACACCCCTGCCCGACGCCGTCTTGCACGCCATGAGCGTGCAGCCGATGGATCTCGGCGATCCGCGCGTGGACGCCAACATCAACGCCTGCGAGGACGGCCTGCGCCGCCTCTTCCACGCGGCCGATGCCCAGATCTTCCTGTACGCCGCGAACGGCCACGGCGTGTGGGAAGCCGTTATCGAAAACGTCCTGGCGCCCGGTGAGACGGTCCTGGTACCCGGCACCGGCCACTTCAGCGAATCGTGGGCGCTGCAAGCCGAACACCTGGGACGCCACGTCGTGCGTACGCCCTGGCGCGAAGGCTGGCCCATTGAAATGGCCGCTGTCGAACAGGCGCTGCGCGATGACAAGGCACACGCCATCAAGGCGGTATTTGCGATCCATGCCGACACTTCCAGCGGCGTGACGAACGATCTGGCCGCCGTGCGCCGCGCGATCGACGCAGCCGGGCATCCCGCCCTGCTGGTCGCGGACGTGATATCGACCCTCGCCGCCGCGCCGTTCTCGATGGACGACGTGGGCGCCGACGTGGCCGTTGGCGCGTCGCAGAAGGGGCTCATGTGCCCCGCGGGGGTGGGGTTCATGGCCGTGAACGCGAGGGCCTTCGCCGTGTCGCTGCACAACAACGGGCCGAAGTTCTATTGGGACTGGGTCCGGCGCAGCAAGGAGCACTCGTACCAGAAATTCTGCGGCACGCCGCCTCAGAATCTGTTGCTCGGGCTCGAAGCGGCGCTCGGGTTGATCTTCGCGGAGGGCCTGGAGAACGTGTGGCGGCGGCACGCGCAATTGGCGCGTGCGGTGCACGCCGCGCTCGAAGGCTGGCGCGGCGGCGGCGCCGTCGACTTCTTCGCGCAGGATCCGGCCACCCGCTCGGTCTCGGTCACGACGATCAAGGTGTCGCCAGGTATCGACGTCGAAGCGATCCGCGACACTGCCCGCGAGCGCTTCCAGGTGGGACTGGCCGGGGGCCTTGGCACGCTCGCCGGACGCGCGTTTCGCATCGGGCACCTGGGGGACTGCAATCCGGCGATGATCCTCGGAGCCATCGGCGGCGTCGAGGCCACGCTGGTCGCGCTGGGGATTCCCGTCGGCGACGGCGGCACGCGGCGGGCCGTCATGAGCCTGGCGGACACGACGCGCTGATCGATCGCCGAAGGACGCCCGTCAGGTACGGGCAACGCGCCCGTCGCCAATCAAAGCGGCGTGCACGATCCGAACAAGACGAAGACGCTCTCGCTGCTGTTCAGGGCAGCGGAGAGCTCTCCGTTCTGGGGATTGAGCACCATGCTCCACCCGTGACCCAGTTCCGTGCCTTGCAGTATTACCTGCTCGCGGCTACACGTACTCCTGCGGCTACTTCTGCCCCAAACATGTGGGCGGAGGCTCGTCCTACCTGATGAGCATCGCGGACAAGGATAGCCGGCTGCTCGACGGCGGCACGACCTATCGCCTGGCAGTGCCGGCGAACGTACCGGTCAGGCAGTACTGGTCAGCGACCGTCTATGACCGCGCGACCCATGCGCCGTTAAGGAACGCCCGATGGCCGAGCCGCTCGTCCCAGACGCCGGGGCTGCAAAAGAACGCCGATGGGTCGGTGGATGTCTATTTCGGGCCCCAGCAACCCGCTGGCAAGGAGTCCAACTGGGTTCCCACGAGCGCCGACGGAGGGTTCGAGGTACTCTTCCGCTTCTACGGCCCCGAGAAACCGCTGTTCGAGAAGACGTGGCGGTTGCCGGATATGGAGCGAGTCTGACAGGCAAAGGTCCTTCCTGGATAGTGCGTTCCTCGAGCACGGCGATTCGGCGCGCCGCGATTACCGCCGTCCTGCTCGCGTCTTCGGCGACGGGTCCTGCAGCGGCCGAGGGCCTGCATTGGGACGGCTCGCATGAGCGAGACCTGAGCGCGTGGGAGTGGCAATACAGCCCGTACACCTACCACCTCTCGAACGACCCGTCGCACACCAACGTGCGGCTGCTCGGAGTGGCCAGGATCGGCAAGAACGGCGAGATGACCGGCGGAGCGTACTTCATCAACTCCTTCGGCCAGCCTTGCTGGTCCGCCTTCGTCGGACACAAGTATGTCGAGCCCTGGGGCTGGAAGAATGTGTACTGGACCTGGACCGCCGGTGTCATGTACGGCTACAAGCCCCCGTTCGACAAAAAGGTGCCGATCAACATCCAGGGCTTCTCGCCCTTCATTGTCCCGGCGATCGGCCGCCAACTCACTCCCGACGTGGCCGCGCAAGTGGCGCTCCTCGGGAACTCGGGGGTGATGTTCAGCCTCGTTTTCGACGTCGGCAGGCGCACGCCTTAGTGCCGAGGACACGCAGAAAGAATATTCCAGCCGAGCCATTGGACCAAGGTCCAATCGCGCGCTGCGGGCGGGCGGCGCGCAGGCGGAGGAGAAGACGAGGCAATGAATGCAATCAGCGCATTAAAGATGGCATGACAATGCATTGGACATATTCTATTTACGTGTCAACAATGCCTGGCTCAGTCTTAACACCCCCGAGGAGAGAAGATGAACGACGACGCCCACAAAGGCGCCGCCGGGCTGCGTGGACCTGATCGGCGCCAGCTTTTGGAGCACGGACGAGCTCCGCGACTACCTGCTGAGCCTGCGCCCGGAATTGGCGCGCGCCAACGACACGCTTCGCTGTGCGCCCTGTCCGTCGGTGAAGACTGACGAAGACCTCCAATGAGAAACATGGCCCGCAAAGAAAAAAGCGCGCTAGCCTTGCGCTGGCCGGAAATCGCAGTTCCACTAGGCGCGGCTCATGATTTCGTGTTCGCCGTCAACGAAGGCGCGACGTACCGGGTGACGAACGCTGAAGTCCAGCGCGATTACACGCCGGTCGCCGACGATCTAAGCAACATCCTCGGGCGCAAAGTCGGCATCGTCGCGGTGTCCGACTACCGGGAGATGGCGAAAGGGCTGAGCGAGGCGCGCTACGACCTGGCGTATGTGCACCCGGCCCATGTGGCGCTCAAGGGACTTGCGGTGAACCGGTACCGTCTGCTGGCTTTGACCAAAGGCTACACGGATTACCGCGCACGCTTTCTTGTGAGAGCCGATTCCACCGTCCGCACTGCGGCGGACCTGCGCGGCAAGACAGTCGGCACGCCGACGATGGATTCCGTCACCTCGGTGCTGATGCGCACCACATTGCGCGAATCTGCTGCAAATGGCGACGAGGGCGTCCGGTATTTGATTGCCCGTTATCAGGACGGCATTCGGTTCATGGTCGAGCATGGGCTTGTCGATGCGGGCGCGACGGGCTCGGAGAGCGTTGCACAGGCGTGGACCGCCGGCGGCGGAAGGATTGCGTTCAGCAGCAAGCCGGTACCAGTCAAGCTGGTGTTGGCCTCCAAACAGATCGGTCCCGAAGATCTCACGTCACTGCAGAATTACTTCATCTCCCTCGATCAGAGCAATCAGGGGCGCCGGATTCTCGAGACCATCGACAAGGCCGGGTTTGTGCCCCCTGCACTTGACGCCGTACAAAGACTCCAAGCCCTGGTCGCGCCAACAGAGTTCTTATGCAAGTTCGTCGAGCGCTAGTTCTTCTTGCCGTCACGATCGCGGGCAGGTGCGCTGCCCGGTGTGAGCGCGATTTCAGGGCAAGTCATCGAAGGAGCATTCGTGCCCAAATCTAAAAAGGTTCTGATCATTGAGGACGAACACGTTCTTGCAGAGAACCTGCAGGCGTACTTCCGCCGCTGCGGCTGGAACGCACGTATTGCCAACACCGGCAAATCTGCCGTGATCGCCGCCACTGAGTTCCGTCCCCGGATGATCCTGCTTGATTACTGGCTGCCGGACATGACTGGCTTTGAGGCCCTGGAAGCCATCCGCGCGGTACATCGCTGCAGCTGCGTGCTAATGACGGCCCACCCCGCCGACTCGGTACGGGCCGAGGCCCAGCAGCACGGAATTGGGCGCATCCTGACCAAGCCCTTTTCGATGGCGGAACTGCAAACGCAGTTGTAGGCCACGGCGGCTGAGTTTTGCGTCAAGCGCTGGTCCGTCGCGGTTCGTTCGGACGTCGAGAACACGGCGATGGCCGCAAATTCGACGTCTCACGCAAATGCATATGCCATACCCCTGCCAGCCCTCTTCGCCTGCCGATAGACGGCAATTGCTGCGGCTACGTCCTGCAAGCCGGTGCCCGTGGAATCGAAGATCGTGATCTCCTCGTCGTTCTCGCGCGCGGGCCTGGTCTGAGCAATGATCTCGCAGAGCTCCGCATGCGCGTCGGCGGCCTGCATCGCGCCGGCCACGATGGCATGGTGAAGATCTCCGATGCGCGATGCCTGGTCCGTGCTGTCCGTGACGACCTTGGCACGTGCCATCAGCTCGGGGGCGATCTCCTGCTTGTCCTCGTTGTCCGCACCGACTGCGGCGATGAAGGTTCCGGCCCGGACCATTCCCGGCGTCACGAAGAACTTCTTCGACGTCGTGCAGGTGACCACGATGTCGCTCTCGAGCATCGCTGAATGAAGGTCGTGCACCGGCGCAACATCCACGCCCAGGGAAGCCCTGCTTGCGGCCGCGAAGGCAGTCGCTTTCATCGCATCCAGGTCGAACGCACGAATGCGGTCCAGGTTGCGCACGCACAGCACGGCCCTCAGCTGTTCGAGTGCCTGCGCACCACAGCCGCAGAGCAGAAGGCTTTTGCTGGATGCCCGCGAGAGATACCTTGCCGCCAGCGCCGTTGCGGCTGCGGTCCTGCGCGCCGTGAGTGACATGGAATCCATCACCGCGAGCAGCCTTCCGTCCGTCGCGCCGAACAGCAATACCGCGCCCTGGATCGTGGGCAGCCCGAACCGGACCATGTTTTGCGGAAAGTTGGCGTTGACCTTTGCAGCGAAATAAGCTGAATCGGCCTCGAGCAACCCTGCCTTGACGTGGAAGCTGCCTTCCTGCGCGCGTACTCCGAGGATCGCGGGCGGCGGCACCTCTTGTCGAGCCAGCCTGCGGAACGCGTCCTCGACGGCTTCGATGCAAAGCTCGGGAGAAAGAAGCGCCTCGACGTCGGCGCCTCGCAGCAGGATCGTTTCGCTGGCCATGGGCAGACTCCTTCCCCGCGGGGGCTGGAGCAGCTTGGACGAAACGTCTTCACGCGACCGGGTGTGCGTCAACCCGGCTAGAGTGCGACACGCGAACCCTACGCGCGTCATCTTAGCGCGTCTGCAAAGGGCCAGCGACCTGAACTGGCGACTGGCCTGAGCCGCGTTTAGTTGCAACCGGTTGAAGGATTTGGCAATGCCGCCGTGCTCGATGCACCGGGGCTGCCCATCGAAGACGCCGGGCCGGTGCCCGGGTTGGTGTCCATGCTGTTGCCCAAAGCGCCTGAAGGACCGGGAGGCACCGAACCGGATCCCGCAGCGCCCAATGTGGTTCCACTGTTGATGCCAGGACTGCCGGGCGTGGCACTCCCAGGTGCCGGCGAAGAGCCCGATGTTCCCGTGGAGCTGGCGACAGCGCCGGTGCTGGGAGTCGAGGGCGTACTCGGTGACATAGGGGTACTCACAGTGCCGCTGCTGCTCATGCCGGCGTTGCCCACTGTGTTGGCACAAGGAGTGCCCGGCGCTGAGGTTGCCGGTGTTTGTCCCAAAGCGATGCCGGCGAGGCTCGCAAACGCGGTTGCCGCCATCGCGGCGGTGAACTTCCTGGTCACTGCGGTCATGTTCGAAACTCCTGAGATTGCGGTTGCACGAAGGCCGACGGCCCGTTCAGAAGTGGATGCGGATTCGCCCGGCGCGTTCATGGCCGACCGCGTATATCTTTGTCACCGCGCTGCGCGGCAATGACGACAAGGCGACCGCGTTATCGCCAGCCCTTCCACAAGCGCATCAGCACGAAGCCTCCGGCGAGCCCGCCGAGATGCGCGAAGTGCGCCACGCCCGATGCTGTTCCGGTGACACCGAGTATCAGCTCCAGGGCCCCGTAGACAGCGACGAATACGGGCGCGCGCATCGGAATTGGAGGAAACAACGGCATGATCATGCGCCTCGGAAACAACATCGCATAAGCGAGCAGCAGACCGAACACGGCGCCGGAGGCTCCTATCGTCGGGTAGTAAGAGCCCGTCAGGCCGGCGACCAACAGTTGTGCCAGAGCGGCCGACAAAGCGCAAACCAGGTAGTAGCTCAGGTATCGACGCGAGCCCCAGACACGCTCGAGGTCGCTGCCGAACATGTAAACCCCGAACATGTTGAACACCAGGTGCGGCACGCCTCCATGCAGGAAGGCGTAGGTCAGCAGCTGCCACGGCATGAACTGCGTACCAAGCGGCCAAAGCGCGAGCAGCGATGAGTATTCGTTTCCCCACGCGCTCTCGGCAAAAAAGACCAGCACGTTGATGATGATCAGCCATCGCGTGGCAGGTGGCAGCGAAAACATGAGTTCACGATACGAGCAACCGCTTAGCGCAGCCTTAAATTGAACCGGCGAGCACGGCCGTTGCCGCGCGATCACAATGGTCGCCGGACCACTCGTCCGCGAAACGGAGCCAACCATGCTCTCGCCCCAAGACCTGTCCGCCCGCCGGCGGGCTTTCCGCCAGCTGCACGAATCCGGCTGCTTCGTCATTCCGAACCCGTGGGACGCCGGCACTGCGCGCTATCTTCAGAGGCTTGGCTTCAAGGCGCTGGCGACCACCAGTTCGGGCGCCGCGTGGCGGCACGCGAAGGCCGATGGGCAGATGTCCCTCGATGAAACACTGGTCCACTTGCGTGAGATGGTGGCCGCCACTGATCTGCCGGTGAATGCGGACTTCGAAAGCGGCTTCGCGCCGGATGCCGCGGGCGTCGCGCGCAACGTGCGGCTGGCGCTGGAGACCGGGGTGGCGGGCCTTTCGATCGAGGATTCCACTGGTGACGCGAGCGAACCGCTGCGCGACATTGGTTTTGCGGTCGAGCGCATGCGCGCGGCGCGCGCGGCCATCGACGAATCGGGCGGGGAGGCGCTGCTGATCGGCCGCGCCGAGAACTTCATCGTCGGGCGGCCGGACTTGCCCGATGCGATCCGCCGCCTGCAGGCCTACGCTGAAGCGGGCGCCGATTGCCTCTATGCGCCGGGCATCAAGACACGCGAGCAGATCTCCGCTGTGGTGGCTGCGGTGGCCCCCAAGCCCGTCAACCTGCTGATCGGCTTCCCCACCGAACTCACGCTGCGCGACATTGAAGCACTCGGCGTGCGGCGGGTGAGTGTCGGCGGCGCGCTGGCGCGCACGGCCTGGGGCGGCTTCATGCGCGCGGCGCAGGCGATCGCCGCAGAGGGCAAGTTTGATGGCTTCGCCGGTGCCGCGGGCGGCACGGAGCTGAATGCGCTGTTCCGAGAGGGCTAGACGGTTCAGTTTCCCCTGCCGCGCCTGGTGACTCCGCAGAGCTCGAGGTTGAGTGAACCCCTGCGTCGTGACGGGGCTCTGCGAACCGCTTGCTCGCGCCGGGCCGC
The DNA here is from genome assembly GCA_035571715.1 of Ramlibacter sp. GTDB lineage: Bacteria > Pseudomonadota > Gammaproteobacteria > Burkholderiales > Burkholderiaceae_C > Ramlibacter. The sequence continues at coordinate 1,439 of DATNCB010000149.1, read as the reverse complement.
CAGCCCCGAAAATCAGGGCGTGTCCCAGCTTCCGTTCCACCCGGCCGTTTCCACCTGGCTGGAGGGCCGCTTCGGCCGCCCGACCGAGGTGCAAGCCCAAGCCTGGGCAGTCGCCTCGCAGCGCCGCCACGCGCTGATCGCTGCGCCCACCGGTTCGGGCAAGACGCTCGCAGCCTTCTTATCGGCCATCGACGCTCTGGTGCGGGGTGGCCTCGCCAATGGGCTCGCGGACGAGGTCCACGTGCTCTACGTGTCGCCTCTGAAGGCGCTGTCCAATGACATCCGCAAGAACCTGCAGGAACCGCTGGCCGGCATTCGCGCGGGGCTGGTCGCGATGGGACTGCCGGACGTCGGCATCCGCGACGCGGTGCGCACCGGCGACACGCCGGCGGCGGAGCGCGAGCGCATGCGCCGTACGCCACCGCACATCCTGGTGACGACACCCGAGTCTTTGTACATCCTGCTCAGCTCCGACTCGGGCCGCGCGATGCTGAAGTCGGTCAAGAGCGTGATCGTCGACGAGCTGCACGCCGTGGCCGGCAACAAGCGCGGTTCGCACCTGATGCTTTCGCTGGAGCGGCTCGAGGCGTTGTGCGAGCGGCCCCCGGTGCGCATTGGCCTGTCCGCCACCGTCAAGCCGCTTGCCGAGATGGCGCGTTTCCTGATCGGTGCGCGCGACGAGCCGGTGGAGATCATCGACGCGGGCCATGTGCGCGACCGCGATCTCGCCATCGAAATGCCGCGTTCGCCGCTCACCGCGGTGATGCCGACCGAAGTGTGGGACGAAATGTATGACCGGCTCGCCGAGCTGGTCGCGCAGCATCGCACGACGCTGATCTTCGTCAACCAGCGGCGCATCTCGGAACGGGTCGCGCGCCATCTCGCCGAGCGGATCGGCGAAGCGCATGTCACCGCGCATCACGGCAGCCTGGCGCGCGAGCACCGGCTGGACGCTGAGCAGCGGCTCAAACAGGGTGAGCTCAAGGCGCTGGTGGCTACCAGTTCCCTCGAACTGGGCATCGACATCGGCGACATCGACCTGGTGTGCCAGCTCGGCTCGCCGCGCTCGGTCAACGCCTTCCTGCAGCGCGTCGGCCGCGCTGGCCACGCCATCGGCGCGGTTCCGAAGGGGCGGCTGTTTCCGCTGGCGCTCGACGACCTGCTGGAATGCACGGCCTTGCTCGACGCGGTGGAGCGCGGCGAGCTCGACTGCATCCGCGTGCCGGTCAAGCCGCTGGACGCGCTGGCGCAGCACATCGTCGCCGAAACGGCCTGCCGCGAATGGCAGCTCGACGCGCTGTACCAATGCTGCCGGCGCGCGCAGCCGTATCGCGAGCTCGCGCTCGCGGAGTTCGAGCAGGTCGTGCAGATGCTGGCCGACGGCTACAGCACCCGCCGCGGCCGGCGCGGCGCCTACCTGCACTACGACGCCGTCAACC
>DATNCB010000148.1:0-5803 GCA_035571715.1 Ramlibacter sp. | reverse complement strand
CATGGTCAGCAGGCCGGCGCATGCCAGCAGGAACACGGCAAACGCCAAAGGGCCGTCGAAGCCTTGCAGCATCGGGGCCAGGCGCTGCATGACGGGGGGTTTCTCGATGACTGCGGCCATGTCCGCGATTATCCTGCCCCGCTCGCCTCCGTCGACGGTAACCCCTGGCTCGAACCGCCTTTTTCGTTCAACGTGATATCCACCACGGTCTGGCCGGGCCGGCTTTGCAGCGACAGCTGCGCGCCGATGGCGGCGGCGCGCTCGTGCATCGAGGCAAGGCCGCGGCGCATCGGCCGGCTGACGTCGAATCCGCGGCCGTCGTCGATGATTCTCAACCGGACCCCATTGCCGCTGGCGCAGGCCTCGATGCGCAGCACCCGGGCCTGCGCATGCTGGAGCACGTTCGACAGCGCTTCGAAAAGCATGAACTGGAGGTGGCGCATGGCAGGCGCATCGTAGCCGCGCACGACCTTCAGGTCGTCCACAGCCCACTGCAGTTCCACGTCGCACGCGGCGAATCGCGGTTCCAGGCGATAGCGCAGACCCGCCAGCAGCGCCGTGACGTCGCCGGCGGGCATGTTGAGTGCATCGATCGACAACTTGAGCTGATCGAGGGAATCACGCAGCGTATGCAGCAGCTGTTCGTCGTCGGCGCGGCCCGACTCCAGCTGCCGGATCGCCGAAGTGAGATGGGCGCCGACGCCGTCATGCATGTCGCGCAGAATGCGCGTGCGCTCGGCGGCGCGCGCCTGCTTGCCCGCTGTCTGGGCCAGCTGCCCGTAGGTCTTCGCCAGCTCGGCTTCCTTCTGCGCAATCCGCGCCGCCAGGTTGGCCGAAAGCTCGCGCAATTGGGCGTCGGCGGCGCGAAAGCGCTGGATCACGATATAGGCCAGGGTGAGGCCGAACGCCGCCGAGGAATAGCGCAGCCAGGTCTGCCCGCCGTAAGCGTCGCTGAAACGGAAGAACACCAGGTCGCGAACGCCCGCCGCGGCGTTCAGCACAGCTGCCAGGGCGACGGCTCGATGCACGCTCGACGCGCCGGGCTTGATCGCGGCCCAGCAAAAGCGAACCGTGAACAGGCCAAACAGCGTGGCCACCGTGCCATACCAGAGCGACAGCGCGGCGGACCATCGCAGCCCTGCCGCGAGGGCCACGCAGACGGCTGTAAAGCCGGCGAACAGCCACACGCTGCGGGCCAGCGGTAACAGGAAACGATGCCGCTGCCAGCCGCCGACATGGCAGCAAAACACCACCATCCCGCCGAACCAGCACGCACTGGCGCAGGTCATCACCGCGGACCATTGCGGCCATGACAAGGGCGGGCGATCCAGCAGCAGTTCGCCGATACGCAATGCAAAGCTGAGTTCGGCAATGCAGGCGGCCAGATACAGCCCGTCCCGTTCGGTGCGGCCGTTGTGAGTGCGCACTTGAGTGAGCCACAGCGCAAAGGCGCTCAGGCCCACCAGCAGGCTGAACATGGCAACGGCCAGGGAACCCACCACCTTGGTGTCGTACATCGACTGGTAGGCACGAGACACCTGCCCGCGGGGCCCGAAGGTCAGCGCGTCCAGGCCCGCACGCCGGCCGGCATCCGCGCGGATATCGATGCGCAGAAGATTTTCCTTGCGCAGCAGCTTGCCGGGGATGTCGACGTAGCGCGGCGACCTGGAGAAATCGTCGGTGTCCGGCGCATGCAGGTCCCCCATGCGCTGGATCAGGGCATCGTTCAACCAGATCTCATAGGCGCTGCCAATTTGCGGGATGAAAAGTGCCATGGGGCCCGCGGGCACCCAAGGCATTGAAAAAGCTATCCGGAAGCTTGCTATGCCAGATTCATCGCGATTGAGGCGGTCCCAGTGATAGGGCAGGCTGACTTCCGACACCTTGTCGCCAACGCGGGTGTGGACGCTGGCCACTGCCCGGTCCAGGACCTGGACTTGCGCCTGGGCGGCGGCGACCGGGGCGGCCAACAGCACGGCCAGCCCGATGCATCGCAACCATCTCCAGTACGTAGCGATAGCCATACGGCTACTGCCGCAGGACGATCTCGACGACCGTGCGTCCCGGCTGGCTGTTGAACGACAGCTTCGCGCCGATGGCCGCCGCGCGCTCGTGCATCGACGCGAGGCCGCGCCGCAGCGGCCGGCGCACATCGAACCCGCAGCCGTCGTCGATGATCTTCAGCTCGGCGCCCGCTTCGGCCGTGCGCGCTTCGATGCGCAGCACGCGTGCCTGCGCGTGCTGCAGCACGTTCGACAGTGCCTCGAACAGCATGAACTGCAGGTGCCGCATCGCCGCCCCGTCGAACCCGGGCACCGCCTCCATTGCGTCCACATGCCACTGCAACTCCACGTCCGAGGCCGCAAACCTGGGCTCCAGCCGGTACCGCAGGTTCGCCAGCAGCGCCGTCACATCGCCTCGCGGCAGGTTCATCGCATCGATCGACAGCTTGAGCTGGTCGAGCGAATCACGCAGGGTCTGCAGCACCTGTCTGCGATCGGCTCGCCTCGACTGGAGCTGGCGGATCGCCGAGCTCAGATGCGAGCCTACGCCGTCGTGCATGTCGCGCAGAATGCGCGTGCGCTCGCCGGCACGGGCATGCTCCCGGCCCAGCTGGGCGAGCCGTGCATAACTCAGCGACAGTTCATGTTCTTTTTCGGTGACGCGCGTCGCCAGGTTGACCATCAGGTCGTGGGCCTGCGTGCTGGCGGCGCGAAAACGCGTGATGACGATGTAGCCAAGGGCCAGGCCGAACAGCACGGATGAATATCGGATCCAGGTCGATTCGGAATAGTCGCCGTTGATGCGGATGGCGATCCAGTCGCGCACGCCGACCGCGACATTCAGCGTTCCGGCCATTGCGACCAGCAGCCTGGCCGTGGATGGCGCCCGCACGGCCGCGACGAGGTAGACCGCTGCGTACACGATGAAGAAGAGGTTGGCGAAACCGAGCCAGGCCGTCAGAAACAAGGGCTGGTGCAGCGTGTACGACAGCGATGAGGCCAGGATCGAGCTGCCGAAAAGGGTGATCAGCGCGAAGCGCATCCACACCATGCTGGGGTGGCGGTGCCAGCCGGCTGCATGGTGGCAAAACAGGGCAACGCAACAGATCCAGCCCGCGAAAGCGGCCGTCACCACCACCCCCCAGGCCGGCCAGGGCAGCGGCGGGTGTGTGATTGCCGTGTCGCCCACACGCAGCGCCCAGCAAAATTCCGCCACGCCGGCGCTCAGGTAGATGCTGTCGCGCATGGCCGGCCCGGCTCCGGCTTCGAACTGGGTAACCCACAGGACCAGTGCGAGCGTACCCACCAGCAAACTGAAAACCGCGACCGCCAGCGACGCGTTCATCCGCCAGCGAGTGGCCTGCTCAAAAAGCGGCCGCACTTCGTGCTCGGGCCCGACCACCAGCGAAGACAAGCCGCCGCGGCGTCCACCGTCGGCGCGCAAATGGATCCGGATCACGTTGTCCGGCTGCAGCAGTTGAGCCGGAACGGAGAGGTACTGCGTCGTCTTGGAATAGTCGGCGGCGTTGCTTTGCCGGATGTCCCCCAGCTGCGCCAGCAGGCTGTCGTTGAGCCATATTTCGGCTGTGTTGCCGATCCGCGCCAGGTACAGCCCATAAAGCTCGTCGGCGCCGGCGCCGGCGGCAGCGGGGGCGGGAAAGTGCATCTCGAAGATCGCCTGCGCGTCACGCGTGCCCTGCTCGCGGTCGAGATGATAGGGAAGCACCACCTGCGTGACGGTGGTCGCGCCGTCAACGGTGATCGTGGCGCGGGCGTCGGTCAGCTCGATCGTGGCAGCGCCGGCGGCGATCGCGAGGAAGGCACAGGCCGCTGCCGCCAGCTTCCTCCAAAGGCACGAAATCATGGGTACATCGGACGTGCGTCACCGCCACCCTGGGGGCTGCAGCAATCCCATCTGCGTGGCTTCGAATACCGCTTCGCTCTTGGACCGCACGGCCAGCTTCCCATAGAGGTTCTTGATATGCGTCTGCACCGTGTGCACGCTCACGGCCTTCAGCCGCGCGATGTCGGCATAGGAGAAGCCCCGCGCGATCAGTTCCAGCACTTCCTGCTCGCGCGGCGACAGGGCCCGCCCGGGCGGGGGCGAGACAGCCGGCGCCTCGGTTCGCGCCTTGTTTGCCTGGTCTTCCAGGTGGGCGCTCGCGTCATCGCGCAGGTGCCGGTAGTTCGCCAGCACCCGGCGCGCGATCATCGGCGAGATCGGCGACGCGCCGTTCTTCATCTCCAGGATGGTGTGGGCGATGTCCTCCGGGGTCGAATCCTTGTGGATGTATCCGAGTGCGCCGGCCTCGATGCTGGCCAGCACGTTCTCTTCGTCGCCGAACATCGAGATGACCAGGGCTTCGCAAGCCGGATTGCGGGCGATCGCATGGCGAATGACCTCCAACCCGCTGCCGTCCGGCAAGCCCAGGTCGATCAGCATCACGTCCACCGCGAGCGGCGAGGCGTCCAGCCATGCGCAGGCTTCAGCAACGGTGCCCAGGCTGCCCGCCAGGACCAGGCTGGCGCAGCGACGCACGCTGCTGGCGAAGAACTCGCGCATTTGCGCGTCGTCTTCCACGATCAATACACGCCACATTGGGTTTTCCTCTAGCTGGCGGCAATTGCAACCAACCCTCCCCTACAGTATGCCCGCAGCAAGGCGCTGTCCGTTAGCCGCTGATCCCATGAATATGGGAACATTTGGCATGCCCGTCACCCACCTGCTCTATCTCCACGGATTTCGCTCCTCGCCGCAGTCGACCAAGGCGCGGAAAATGGCCGCCCGCGTGCGGGACCGCCACCCGCAAGTGAATTGGTGGTGTCCCCAGCTGCCGCCCTCCCCGCGGTTGGCGATTCAGCTCGTGATGCATGGCATCTCCCGGTGGCCGCGTGACGCGATGGCCGTCGTGGGTTCGTCGCTGGGCGGCTTCTATGCCACGTACGTGGCCGAAGCGAGCGGCTGCCGGGCGGTCCTGCTCAACCCGGCGATCGATCCGGCGCGCGACCTGGCCCCATACACGGGCGAGCACGCCGCCTGGCACAACCCCAACGAGCACTTCGTGTTCGAGCCGCGTTTTGTCGATGAACTGCGCTCGCTCGAGTGCGGCCCGGTCAGCCGAGCCCAGAACTACTTTGCCGTGATCGCCAAGGGCGACGAAGTCCTGGACTGGCGCGAGATGACCGGCCGCTATCCCGGCGCGAAGATCAAGCTGCTCCAGGACAGCGATCACGCGCTGTCGGACTTCGAAGCTCATATCGAGGAAGTGTTCGCGTTTCTGGATCTTGCCTGAGCGGTTCGCGCGGCATGCCATGGGACAATCGTCCCGATGTTTGTACTGTTTGAAGAAACCGGGAAGTTCCACGCCGGCCGCGTGCTTGCGGAATCCGACGCGTCGGCGCAGGTCGAGCTCGACAGCGGAAAGCGGGTGAAGGTCAAAGCGGCGAACCTCCTGCTGAAATTCGACCGGCCGTCCCCCCCCGAGCTGATGCGGGAAGCCCAGGCGTTGACGCCGACGATCGAGCTGGAACTGGCCTGGGAATTCGCGCCCGAACGCGAATTTGGCTTCGCCGAACTGGCGCGCGACTATTTCAGCGAGAACGCCACGATGGCGCAACAGGCGGCAATGCTGCTGCGGCTGTTCGAGTCACCGCACTATTTCCGGCGCGCCGGCAAGGGGCGCTTTCGCAAGGCGCCGGCGGAGATCCTGCAGCAGGCGCTGGCGGCCATCGAAAAGAAGCAGCAGGTCCAGGCCCAGATCACGGCCTGGGCTGCGGAGCTGGCCGCCGGCAGTTGCCCG
>DATNCB010000147.1:0-3732 GCA_035571715.1 Ramlibacter sp. | reverse complement strand
TGTTCGCCTTCGCCTGTTGGTGGGTGCTGACGGGTTCGAACCGCCGACCTACGCCTTGTAAGGGCGCCGCTCTACCAGCTGAGCTAAGCACCCCACCTGAAAACACACACCCGCTCAGTTCAACGCATCCTTGAGCGCTTTGCCGGGGCGGAACTTGGGAACCTTGGCTGCCTTGATTTTAATCGCTGCGCCGGTGCGGGGGTTGCGGCCGCTGCGCGCAGCCCGTTTGCCCACTGCGAAAGTGCCGAAACCGACCAGCGAAACCGAGCCGCCTTTTTTAAGAGTGGTCTTGACGGCGCCGATCATCGACTCCAGCGCGCGGGTGGCGGCGGCCTTCGAGATATCGGCATGTTTTGCAATGTGCTCAATCAGTTCAGTCTTGTTCACAAGGGGTCCCTCGCAGAGAGAATTTAGTTGATGGGGTATCTCTTCAAAAATTATTGTCTCCCGACCCTGCTGTCACGTTTGACGTGCCTTCAGACCAGGTTATGGGAGACTTCTTGTGCGGCCTCAAGCCACCAACCGATTAGAGCGACGGTCCCAGACGGTGTCAATACGAAGGGCGGCTTTACAACAGGGCGGACGCGGATTCTAGTCGGTTTTGGCTAGATTCCATGCGGGTTGCACGCGATTTGCTGTGCCGCACGGCGCAAATTTTCGTGGGGCGAAACGCCCTCCCAGGCGTTATAAGGCCGTTATAAGGCAGCCGCGATCGCACGGCCCACGTCGGTCGTGCTCGCACTGCCGCCCAGGTCGGCAGTGCGCGGCGCACCGCTTTCGCGATGCAGGGTCTTCTCGATTGCCGACAGCACCGTGTCGTGCGCTTGCCGGAATCCCAGGAATTCGAGCATCATCGCGCCGCACCAGATCTGCCCGATCGGATTGGCGAGGTTGCGCCCCGCGATGTCGGGCGCCGAGCCATGCACCGGCTCGAACAGCGAAGGGAACTTGCGATCGGGATTGAGATTCGCGCTCGGTGCGATGCCGATTGTCCCTGTGCACGCCGGCCCGAGGTCGCTCAGGATGTCGCCGAACAGGTTGCTGGCCACGACCACGTCGAAAAAATCCGGCCGCTGCACGAAATGCGCGGTGAGGATGTCGATGTGGAACTTGTCGACCTTGACGCCCGGATAGGCCTTGGCCATCTCGGCGACGCGTTCGTCCCAATAGGGCATGGTGATGGCGATGCCGTTGGACTTGGTGGCGCTGGTCAGGTGCTTCTTCGGCCGGGCCTGCGCCAGCTCGAACGCGAACTTCAGCACCCGGTCCACGCCCACGCGGGACATCACGGTCTCCTGCATGACGATCTCGCGCTCGGTGCCGGGATACATGCGCCCGCCGATGCTGGAATACTCGCCTTCGGTGTTTTCGCGCACGATGTACATGTCGATTTCGCCCGGCTGGCGTGCGCTGCCGTCGCGGCGCACCACCGGCGCGATGATGCCCGGCATCAGGCGGGCCGGCCGCAAGTTGACGTACTGGTCGAACTCACGCCGGAACAGCAGCAGCGAGCCCCACAGCGACACATGGTCCGGAATCTTTTCGGGCCAGCCGACGGCGCCGAAGTAGATCGCGTCATGGCCGCCGATCTGGTCCTTCCAGTCGTCGGGCATCATCTTGCCGTGTTTCTCGCAGTAGTCCCAGCTCGAAAAGTCGAAATGATCGAACGCCAGGTCGATGCCGAACTTGTCCGCTACCGCTTCCATCACGCGGATGCCCTCGGGCATCACTTCCTTGCCGATGCCGTCGCCGGCGATCACCGCGATCCGTTTTCTGCTCATTTCAAGGTACTCCTGTCTGGGTTCGTTCAATGACCTGGTCTGAAAAATTGCAGGGCTTCGCGCAGCAACGGCGCCGGCGCTTCTTCCGCGATGTAATGGCCGCATGGCAAGCTGCCGCCGGTCACCTGTTGCGCGCGCTCTTGCCATAGCGCCACGACGGCGAAGCAGCGGCCGACGACGCCATGCTCGCCCCAAAGGACCCGCAGCGGCTGCTCCAGCCTGTGGCCGGCCGCGATGTCGGCGCGATCGTGCTCCAGATCGACGCCCGCGCTCGCCCGGTAATCAGCGCAAAACGCCGCGGCGGTGCCGGAGATAGCGGCACAGCGCTCGTACTCGGCCAGGGCCTCCCGCGCAAACGGCGCCAACCCGGCGTGCCGGCTGCCCATCATGCTGCGCACATAGCGAATAGGGTCGGATTCGATCAGGGCTTCCGGCAGCGGCGGCGGCTGGATCAGGAAGAACCAGTGCCAGTAGGCCCGCGCGAATGCCAGCGAGGTCCGCTCGTACATCGCGAGGGTCGGCGCGATGTCCAGCAGCATGAGGCGATCGACCGCTTGCGGATGGTCCGCCGCCAGGCGATGGGCCACACGCGCTCCGCGGTCATGCGCCAGTACGCGAAAGCGCGCGAATCCCTGTGCCTGCATCACCGCCAGCGCGTCGAGCGCCATCTCGCGCTTGGAATAGGCACGGCTGCCCTCGCCCGCGCCGGGCCGCCCCGAATCGCCGTAGCCACGCAGGTCCATCATGACCACGCTGAATTCCCGCGCCAGCTCCGGCGCCACGCGATGCCACATCGCCAGGGTCTGCGGATGACCGTGCAACAGGAGCAAGGGCTCGCCGTGCCCACCGCGGCGTCCGTTCAGGCGCACGCCGCCGCGCACCACCTCGAAGCTTTCGAATGACGTCAGCATGGAGCCATTCTGGCACTGCGTGCAACTCAGGCGCGCGGAGGCGGTGAGCGCACCACCATGCCAACGCCCACTGCCGTCAATGCGATTCCGGTGATCGTGAACACCGTGATGACCTCGCCGAACAGCAGCCACGCCATCAAGGCCGTACAGGGCGGCACCAGAAACATCAGGCTCGTCACCGCCGTGGCCGCGCCGCGGTGGATCAGCAGGTACAGCAGCGAGCTGCCGCCCAAGGTCAGCGCCAGCACCGACCAGGCCATGGCGCCGGCCAGCTGGCCATTCCAGCGCACGCTTTCGGGTTCGAGCAGAGCCAGCGGAAAAGTCACCGCCAAGGCGGCGCAAAGCTGCACCAGCCCAGCGGTGCGCACGTCGCAGGGCGCCACGAACCGCTTCTGGTAGATGGTGCCGGCCGTGATGCTCAGAAGTGCACCTAGCGCGAGCAGAAAATTGAGGCTGCTGATTTCGCCCACGCCCAGTTTCTGCCAGACCACCAGAGCAAGTCCGCCGAAGCCCAGCGCCAGTCCGGCCCACTGGCGCGCCGACACCACGCCGCCGCGCGATGAAACCCACACGGCTGTCAGCACCGGTTGCAGCCCCACCAGCAGCGCCGCCAGACCGGCCCCCATGCCGAACTTGACGGCCGCCCAGACGCCGCCCAGATAACCGCCATGCATCAATATGCCCGTCACGGCCAGATGCCTGACCTGCCGGCGATCGCCCGGCAGCATGGCGATGCCGGCGGCCAGCATCCAGACCAGAAAGCAGGCGATCGAGAAGAGGTAGCGCAGTGCCAGGAATTTCATCGGCGGCGCGTGGGGCATGCCATAGCGCGCGACGATGAACCCGGTGCTCCAGATCAACACGAAGACGGCGGGCATGGCGCGCACCAGGGCGTCCTGCCGGGAAGATGAACTCATGAGCCTATTTCACCCGCTTGCGGATTTCCGGCAGCGCCTTTTGCAGGTAATAGACCATGGACCAGACTGTGAGGATCGCCGCGACCCAGATCAGCCAGGTCCCCCACAGGCCGGTGTCGATGA
>DATNCB010000146.1:0-13509 GCA_035571715.1 Ramlibacter sp. | reverse complement strand
TGGATGTCGGAGGCCTTCTGGTTGTAGGCGTCGACGATGACCTTGTTGACGAATTTCACCAGTTCGTTGTCGGCCGCCGCCGATTCAAGCGCGGAGTCGTCGCGCTCATCGTCCATGGGGCCGCTCAGGTCAGCCAGCAGTTCGTCGATCGAGGCGCCTTCGTCGGCGCCATAAAGCTGCCCGAGTGTTTCTTCGAACTCGGTCTGCGTCGTCACCCGGTAGGCGAACTTGTTGAACCGCGGAAAGACCTGGGGCACGATGCGCGAGCCGCGCACGGCCTCCGGATCGGTGCACATGATGACCAGCCCCTGGGGCGACTCTTCCAGCGGAATCCAGCCCTGCTCCTGGACGAAGTCGCGCTTGAGCGGTCCCTGCAGGCCCTCCGAGCGGATTCGTCCGGCGTTGAAGGGCTCATACGGCACACCGAAAAACTTCGCCAGCGAAGGGCCGATCTGCGCCGGCCGGATGCGAAAGCTCGCCATCAGCGTGTGCTCGACCGGCTTGCCCTCTTCACGGGCCTGCTGGATGCACTGCTGCAGCTCGCTGGCGGTCATCACCCCTTCGGCGACCAACCCGTCGTACTTGGTGGCGCGGCGGCGCTGGCCTTCGAGCGCTTTTTGCATGCGCTGGCGGATCGCCGTGGCCAGCGTCTTGCACAACTGGGCCGCGCCTTCCACTTCGAGTTCGCCGAACGGCTGGTCGTTCTTGTTGTTGATGACCTGCAGCACGCCGTGCAGGTTGTCTCCGTCGAGGATGGGAACGACCAGCATCTGCTTGGTGCGGTACCCTGATCGCTTGTCGACTTCCTTGAGGAAGCTGAGCGTGGGGTGGACGCGCTTGAGCGCTTCGTCATCGTAGACGTCGGCGATGTTCAGCAACTGCCGGCTCACCGCGGCGTAGCCCGCCAGGCTCTGGGCGCTGATCGGCAGTTTCAGGTCGCGGCTGGTGTTCAGACCGGTCTTGACCTTGGACACGATGGCCGTGCGATCTTCGTTCACCGCATAAAGCGTCAGGCGGTCCGCATTCAGCAACTTGCAGATGTCCTGGCTGGCCTCCAGCATGATTTGATCGATGTTCTCGGTCTCGTGAATCCTGGTGGTGACCTGCTGCAGCTGGCGGAAGAACAGGGCTTCGAACGAGCCGCCCCGCTTTTCCGGCGGCAACTGCTGCGAGTCGAAAAACGCCTGCTCGGAATCGCGCTGGGCGTTCAGGACGGCGCTCATAGATCGAACTCCTGCCCCGCGCGCAGCCACCGGATGTCGTGCACGACGTTCGGCCCGAACGGCTGCGTCTGGTCGAATCTCTGGATCTCGCTCATGATCAGCTCGGTTTCGGCCGGCTTGGTGTGCGTGATGTAGATCGGAAAGCGCTTGCCCTGATCGATGCAGTCGAGCTCGTCGGCCAACGCGTGCGGCGACAGGTGCAGGCTGCGTTTGGCGAGGTCCTGCTCACGGTTGCTGAACGCCGTCTCGATCACCAGGGCGGCCACGTTCATCTGGTTGATGCGCCGCCAGAAGGCAGGATTGCGCTCGGTATCCCCACTGAAGACCCAGCATCCCTTGCCCGATGTCGCGGCGTAACCGACCGCCGGAACGGTGTGGACCGCCGGCAGGACTTCGATACGTTTGCCGGTGATGTCCAAGGTCTGGCCCACGCGGATCTCATGAAAACGGATGAATGGCGCCGCCGGAGTCGGAATACGGCTGAAGTCGGGCCAGATCACGTCGTTGAAGATGTGAGCCTTGAGGGCGGCAATGGTGCCGGCCAACGCATGCACGATGATGGGCTTGGCCAGCTGCGACGCGATCGCGTCGGCCATCAACGGCAGGGCCGCCACGTGATCCAGGTGCGAATGCGTCAGCAGGACATGTTCGATGCGCATCATCTCGTCCAGCGTCAAGTCGCCCACGCCGGTGCCCGCGTCCACCAGCACGTCCCCGTCGATCAGGAAGGACGTGGTTCGACAGTCCCTCGCGATCGCTCCAGAACAGCCCAGCACGCGCACCTTCATGGGAGTCCTATTTGGTTTCGAAATTGGTTGCGCCGTCCCATTCGGGATCGAAGGGCAGCAATCGCATCGAGGCTACACGCTCGGAATACAGTTGGTAAAGGTATTTTTTTGCGTTCATACGCTGCAGATTGAGCAACAGCACGTCGCACTGGTCCCAGTCCTGGGCCCGATAGGCTTTCAGGAAGACCGCCCAGGTCTTGAGTTCGTCGGCGTGATCCTTGTCCAGCCGATCGGCGGGCGCCACAGGCCAGAAAATCCCCACGGCCTGCTCCTTGCCCTTGACCCGTACCTTATCCAGCTCCTGCCAGGCGAACTCGGTGGCCGGCCGGCGCGTCGTTTCGCTCGCGACGATGTCGACGCCATAGACTTTGGACAAGCCCTCCAGCCTGGAACCGAGGTTCACCGAGTCGCCGATCACGGTATAGCTGCGGCGCACATGCGAACCCATGTCGCCGACGCACATCGTGCCGGTATTCAGGCCGATGCCGATGCCGATTTCCGGCATGCCCTTGGCGCGATGCTCCTCGTTGAGCTTGCGCACGGCGTTCGCCATCTCCATCGCGGTCTTCACGGCCATCGAGGCGTGATTCGGAATTTCCACGGGCGCGCCCCAGAATGCCATGACGCAATCGCCCATGTATTTGTCGATCGTTCCGCGGTTGGCGCGGATCAGGTCGGTCAGCCGGCTGAACACCGCGTTCAGGAGTTCTTGCAGCTGGGTCGGCTCCATCTTCTCCGACATCTTGGTGAAGCCGCGCATGTCGCAGAACATGACCGTAAGCTCCTTGTTGCTCGCCTTCATGCTGTAGGCGTCAGGGTCCTTCACCATCTCATCGACCAGCTCGGGCGGGACGTAGGTGCCGAACAGATTGGCCAATTCCCGCTTGCTGCGGCTTTCAACGAAGTAGCCATAACTCATGTTCAACGCGAAGGCAGCGAACGCCATGACAAGAGCCCCGGCCAGCGGCAGCACCAGACCGTATCCGAGGTAAAGCCAGAAGTTGAGGGCGAGCAGGGCGGCGAGCACCGCCACGCTGGTGAGCACCGCACGCGTGGCGGACAGCAATGGCAGCGCGAAAGCCAGCGTCAACCCCGCCAGCAGCAGCACTACCACCTCATAGCCGATCGCGTAGTCCGGTTTGACAAGAACCCTGCCGTCCAGCAAACCGGAGATCACGTTGGCGTGCGTCTCCACGCCCGGGTAGGTTTCGCCGACCGGCGTCACGCGCAGGTCCTGCAGGCCCGGTGCCGTGGTCCCCACCAGGACGATCTTGTCCTTCAGGCTGCCGGCCGCGAGCCGCTTTCCGAGCACATCGGACGCAGAGATATACCTGAATGTGCCGCTGGCGGCTCCTCCGAGGCCGCGGAACGGCACCAGCGCCGCAACCCGGTCGTCCACCGGCACCGCCAGGCTTTTCTGGCCCTGCCGCAGCAGGATGCTCTCGAGCCCCTGGTAATTACGCGAAAGGAACCGGTCGCGGGGAAAGCCCGGCTCGACACCGGGCAGGCCGACCAGCATGCGGAACATCGCGAGCGACAGCGCTTCGTAATAGCGGCCCTTGTATTCGGCTATCAGCGGAATCGAGCGCACCACGCCGTCGCCGTCGACGATCGGGTTGAAGAAGCCGGCCATCGGAGCGGCGCCGGCCAGCTGCTCGATGTTGGCGCCGTAACCGTTCCAGTTCGTGAACTTGATCGGTCGGCCGTGCAGGCTTTCCTTATCCATGACAGGTGCCGGCAAGACCCCGGAACTGCGCCCGTCCCGGTCGCTCGTGAAGTAGTAGCCCAGCACCACCGGCCGTTTTTCCAGTGACTTGGCAAATAAGGTGTCGTAGTCCAGTCCGGCCTGGAGCTGGCCGAGCTTTTCGCCAAAGCCGGGCTGGTCCTTGAATTCGGCGTGTGCCATCTGCCGCAGCCGTTTCAGGCCCGAGCTGTCGTCCGCCTCGGCGAACACGATGTCGAAACCCAGCAGTGCCGCGTTCTGGCGCTCCAGCAGCTCCTGGACCAGATCGGCCAGCCGGTTGCGGCCCCACGGCCACCGCCCCACCTCAGCCAGGCTCTTTTCGTCCAGATCGACGATGACGATGCGTTCGTCCAGCGACTGCGGCATCGTCGCACGCAGGCGAGCGTCGTAGATGATGTCGTCCAGGCGCTGCAGCACGCCTATATTCATGATGCCGCTCGCGTGCAGCAAGGCAAAGACCACCGGAATCAGGGTGACCCCGATGCGGGACCAGTGTTTGGTGAGCAAGCCCATCAGTCCCGCAAGCCTGACTTTGTCAATGACGCCGGCGCATGCCCGCCAGCGCGATCAGGCCTGCACAAACTGCATCTGGGTTCCGGCCAGTTCGAGCAAGTCGCCGTTCTTCAGCGGCACCGGCTCCGCGCCGACCGAGGTGCCGTTGAGGGTCGGCTTGTTCGTGCCGTCGACATGCGCCACCACGAACCCGTGCGGGCGCCTGGTAATCGCAGCCACAGCAACGCCGGGCTTGCCGATGGTCGTGACGACTTTCACTAGTGGGACTTCCCGCCCGGCCGCTGCGCCCGAGAGTACCTTGATCGCCGCATGCGTCGGCGTCACCTCGGCAGGCCGTGCTGCGGTAGCGCCAGACGGCGCAACCGCAGCGCTTGGCGGGTTCGGCGGGGGCGCCATGATGCCGGCCGAACCCGCCTTGATGATCATTGTCTTTTCAAAGCCCGGGCCGGCCGCTTCGTTGATGTACTTGATCTTGTATTTACCGATCTCGACCGTGTCGCTGTTCTGCAACAGCTGCTTCTTCACTGCCTTGCCATTCACATAGGTGCCGTTGGTACTGTTGAGGTCCTCGAGGTAGACCTCATTGCCGCTCATCTGGAGCACGGCATGCTCGCCGCTGACTGCCAGGTTGTCGATCACGATATCGTTGTAGGGCCGGCGACCGAGCGTCGTCCGGTCCTTGCTCAACTGCACTTCCTTGATGACGACACCGTCGATCGAGACGATCATCTTCGGCATGGTCCGCTCCTGTCTGAATGACACATTATCGTAAAACTAATACCAAAGGCTATTTTCCCAGCAATCTGGAAATCAAGCCGCGTTTTTTCGAGCCGGTGCTGGCCAGAGCCAACAGAACCGAGATATTGTCCCGTCCGCCGTTGGCGTTGGCAGAGTCGATCAGCTGCGCCACTTTCTGCTCCAGCGGGAACTCGCCTGCGAGGATTCTGGCGATTCCCCCATCATCCACCATGTCGGACAAGCCATCCGAACACATCAGGTAGATATCGCCCGGCTCGACCTTGTGCTCGTTGACTTCCAGCAACACTGCGTCCTCGACCCCAAGCGCCCGCGTAACCAGATTCTTGTTACTCGAGGTCGCGGCCTGTTCGGCCGTGATGAGACCGGCGTCCATCTGCTCCTGTAGCAAGGAATGGTCCTTGGTGATCTGTTGGAATTCGGTGCCGCGCAACCGGTAGCAGCGCGAGTCGCCGATATGGCCCAACATGAGCCGGCCATCCTGGAATACGCCCAGCACCAGCGTTGTCCCCATACCACTGTACTGGGGGTTCGAATTGGCGGCGTTGAAAATGGAGCGGTTGGCATTGTCGACACAAATTTCCATGGCCCGGCGCACTTCGCGCGAATTGGCATGCCGGCCAGCCTGCGACAGCCATCGGCCCAGTTCCGACTTGATGAAAGTCGTCGCCATGCCGCTGGCGATTTCCCCGGCGTTGTAGCCACCCATGCCATCAGCCAGGACAGCCAGGCGGGTGGGTTCATCGACAGTGACGGAGTCCTCGTTGTTCTCGCGTGCGAGACCCGGATCCGTGCGTAGGCAAAACTCGTAATTCATAGGTTGCGGGGTCACGCCTTCGGGTCGGTCTTATAGTCCCCTGTGGCAGGGGCCCCGGGTTGTCCGGGCTTGCTGATCACGGTCTTGACGAACGCTCCTGTGTCGCCCGCATCGGTTGTCTGCGCTGGATCATAGCCGGGCGTCACAGCCGCAGGCATGACGCCGATCACCGTCGCTTCGAATGTGGGCGCGACGCCTGCCGGCATCGCCGGGGCAACCGGCGCGGCCGTTGGTGACGAAAGTTCCGCCAACACGGAGCGCAAGTCTGCGGCAAACTGGTTGCCGTCCTGATAGCGGGTTTCGGGCCGCTTGTTTAGCGAAAGAGCCACGATGTTGGCCAGCCGCTCCGAAATATCCTTGCGGATGATGCGGATGTCGGGCGCCTCCTCGTTGGCGATCTTGTACATCAGCTCGGCCATCGAGTCGCCCCGGAACGGAAGCACCCCCGTGAGCATCTGGAACAGCATCACGCCCAGGGAATAAAGGTCGGAGCGGCCGTCGACCTTCTTGCCGGCGATCTGTTCAGGCGACATGAAGCTTGGCGTGCCCAACACCAGCCCGGTCTTGGTTTTGCTCGAGTCGGTGATCCGCGCAATGCCGAAATCCGTCACCTTGACGGTATCGGTGTCGAACTCGTACATGATGTTGGCCGGCTTGATGTCGCGGTGCACGACATTCTGCCGATGCGCATAAGCCAGTGCTTCGGCCACCCGCGCCACGATCGACAACACCCTTGGAAGGGGCAGCAGCTGCCCGTCCTTGCACAAGTCGACGAGGTCCTTGCCCTTGAGGAATTCCATGGCGATGTAGGCCAAGTCATGTTCCTCGCCGGCGTCGAAGATGGTCACGATGTTCTGGTGCTGCAGGCGCCCGGCCGTTTCGGCCTCGCGGAAGAAGCGCTCGCGCACGTCGGTCAGCTCCTCGCCTTCGAACTCCTCGGACAACGCCATGGTCTTGATCGCCACCACGCGGCCGATCTTCGGATCCTTGCCGAGGTAGACCACCCCCATGGCACCTTTGCCAAGTTCCTTTTCCACCTGATAGCGGCCCAGCATGGGTTTTTCGACCGCGCCGCCCTCAAGCAGCATGGTTCCGCCCGGATGCGCGCCGCCCCCGCCCAGCATCACCGTCTCGGAAAGGTTCTTGGCGCGATTGAGCTTGGACTGCAGATCCTTGTAGTTCTTGTTCCAGGCAGCCATGTGCTGGTAAACCGCCTCCGCCTTGTTGAACTGGCGTTTGCGCTCGAAGTCGAGAGCAAGGTTGTAAAGGTTGGCCATTACCTCGTCGCTCATGGGCACACGCCGGAAGCGATCGAACGACGCGTCGAGCTGGCCCTGGCCCTGCAGCGCCAGACCCATCATCCGGTTGGTTTCGGCCGATTCGTCGTCCGATCTGAGCTTGCCGGCCTCGGTGACCAGGAAACGCTTGGTGGTGACGGCCAGATGGCCGATCACCAGCAGCGAAACCGGGAACACCAGCTGCAGCCAGGTAGACGCACTGGCCAGCAGCGCGAATTCGGTACCCATCAGCGCCACAAAGAGGGCCGCTGTCACCGCCCCGGCCATGCCGGCCGAAAGGCGCGGCAAACCCGCGATGAGATAAGCGGCGATCAGGAGAAAAACGCCAAGTGCAGCCCCGCCTCCCCAGGCCGGCTGGACAATGAAATGCTCGCCCAAGATGCTGGACGTGATGTTCGCGATCAGTTCGACAGGCGTGATTGAAGGGTAGCCGGGTGCGGGGAACTGCACACCAACGCCCGTCGCCGTTGCGCCGACCAGCACAATCTTGTCGGCATACTTGCCCGCCGGGATCTTCCCGCTCAGCACGTCATAGAAAGAGTCCACGGCGAACGCCGGCTTGCCGTCCTTGCCCCGGTAGAACTGCGAGTGCATGTGCGCGGCCCCGTCCGTCTTGACCCGCAGCTTGCCGATCTGCACCGATTCGCCCAGGTTGAGCTTGATGTCGCCGGCTTCCAGGTTCAGGCTCTTGGCCGCGGCGAGCAAGGCCATCGAAGGCACTGCCTTCCCGTAATAATTGACGAGCAACGGCTCATACCGCACGGCACCGTCCACATCGTTGAGCTGGTTCAGGTGGCCCACGCCGGCCGACGCGGCGCCGACCGCGTCGATCGGTTCCTGCGCCCTCACGGCCGGTTCGGAAAAGCCGGTGCTTTCGTCGATCGTGCTTTTCAGAGCGAAGGTCGGCAACGGCTTGTCGGCCTTGCCTTGCGGCTCCCCCAGCGAGAAGAACGAGGGGACCAGCACATTGCCCGCCTTGGTCATGCTGGCGGCCAGCTTGGCGTCGGTATCCAGGGACAGTTCGGCTTCGGCGATCACATCGCCCAGTTGCTTGGTCACGCCTTGCGGGTTGTCGCCCACGGGCCCCAACGTCTCCTTGATCTTGCGGATGAAAACCAGTCCGCGGTCGGTCTGAGACTCGAAAAAAAATGTCGTGTAGACGATCGTCTTGGCCTTGGCCGCCGACAGCTGATCGATCAGCTGCGCGTGGACGTCGCGCGGCCAGGGCCAGCGGCCGATGTTGGCGATGCTCTGGTCATCGATCGCGATGATGGCGATGCGGTCGGACGGCTGCCGACCGCTGCTGGTGCTCGCGAAATCGTAGAAGCGGCGCTCGACCGTGCCGATCACGTCGGTGGCCAGGTGCAGGATGACGACGGCGAGCACGACCAGCACGGCCACGAACCAGTCCGTGCGCCAGAACTGGCCACGTTTCGCCGATGAAGATTTGCCCACTACGCCCCCGTCTGAGAACCTTCAATGCCGCTGATTTGCGCGGGCATTCCACACACCCGCGACGCCAGGAAGGGGTGCAGGCCTCTACTGGACGTTAACAGACGCCCCGGCGCCGGACAAGGCAATTTGTCACGTTGAAGCTACGTTTTGTTGCAAATTGACGCGCCCCACTCTCGACGGAGAGGTGCAGCCGGTCTTTGAGCTACGCTGTTTTCATTCGCGCTCGCGCCTGAATCACCTTGCCCACGCCGACCACGAAAGCGGCGCCGACAGCAGCTGCGGCATAGTGCAACCACGGATTCCCTGCGACCACGTCCTTGAGCACGTTGTCGCCGATGATTGCTTCACCGCCGACCCAGCCGATCAGTCCCGCGCCGATCACGACAATGATCGGGAATCGTTCCATCAGCTTGATCATGAGCGTGCTGCCGAAGATCACCAGCGGAATACTGATGGCCAGGCCGAGGATGAGAAGCAGCATGCTCCCCTGGGCCGCCGCCGCGACGGCGATCACGTTGTCCAGGCTCATGATCAGGTCTGCGATCAGGATGGTGCGTATCGCAGAGAACAGGCTGCCGTGCTGCTTGACCTCGCCCGGTTCGTTTTCATCTTCATCGCCCAGCAGTTGCACGCCGATCCACAGCAGCAGCAAACCCCCGACGATCTGCAGGTAAGACAAGGCCAGGAGCTTGGCGGCCACCACCGTGAGCAGGACCCGCAGCACAACCGCCGCACCGGAGCCGAGGACGACAGCCTTCATCTGCTGGTGCGCAGGCAGCGTGCGTGCGGCCAGCGCGATCACAACGGCATTGTCGCCCGACAGGATGATGTTGATCCAGATGATCTTGATCAGCCCGATCCAGAATTCCGCGCTCTGCAGAAATTCCATCATCGTCCCCAGCTAAGCCAGCACCCTACAACAGTGCCTTCAACAGCTTGGCCATTTCGGAAGGGTTGCGTGTGACCTTGAAACCACACTCCTCCATGATGGCGAGTTTCGCCTCTGCGGTGTCGGCGCCCCCTGAGATCAATGCACCGGCATGTCCCATGCGCTTGCCGGCCGGAGCCGTGACACCGGCGATGAAGCCCACGATCGGTTTCTTCATGTGGTCCTTGCACCAGCGGGCGGCATCCGCCTCGTCCGAGCCGCCGATCTCGCCGATCATGATGACGGCGTCGGTGTCCGGATCGTCGTTGAAGGCCCTCATGATGTCGATGTGCTTCAAGCCGTTGATCGGGTCGCCGCCGATGCCCACAGCGCTGGACTGGCCAAGCCCGAGCTCGGTGAGCTGAGCGACGGCCTCGTAGGTCAACGTGCCCGAACGGCTCACCACGCCGATGCGGCCCTTGCGATGGATGTGGCCGGGCATGATGCCGATCTTGATCTCGTCGGGTGTGATCAGGCCGGGGCAGTTCGGGCCGAGCAGGAGCGTGTCCTTGCCACCCTTGGCCACCTTGGCCTTCATCTTGTTGCGCACCTCGAGCATGTCGCGCACCGGAATACCTTCAGTGATGCAGATCGCCAGATCCAGATCGGCCTCGACGGCCTCCCAGATCGCGGCGGCGGCGCCGGCGGGCGGCACATAAATCACCGAAACGGTCGCGCCGGTTTGGGCCTTGGCTTCCTTGACCGACGCGAAGATCGGAATATCGAAAACCTTCTCGCCGGCCTTCTTCGGGTTCACGCCGGCCACGAAGCAGTTCTTGCCATTGGCGTATTCCCGGCATTTCTCGGTGTGGAACTGGCCGGTCTTGCCGGTGATGCCCTGGGTGATGACTTTGGTGTCTTTGTTGATGTAGATGGACATGGCTCGGTTCCTTAACGTACTGCCGCAACGACTTTTTGGGCCGCTTCGGCCATGGTGTCGGCGCTGATGATGGGCAGACCGGAATCGGCCAGCAGCTTCTTGCCCAGCTCTTCGTTGGTGCCCTTCATGCGCACGACCAGGGGAACGCTCAGGTTCACCGCCTTGCAGGCCGAAACGATGCCGGTCGCGATCGTGTCGCACTTCATGATGCCGCCGAAGATGTTGACCAGGATGGCCTTCACATTCCTGTTCTTCAGCATGATCTTGAAAGCCTCGGTCACCTTTTCAGGCGTGGCCCCGCCGCCCACGTCCAGGAAGTTCGCGGGCGACGCGCCGAACAGCTTTATGGTATCCATCGTCGCCATCGCCAAGCCGGCGCCGTTGACCAGACAGCCGATATTGCCGTCCAGGCTGATGTAGGCAAGGTCATACTTGCTGGCCTCTATTTCGGCGGGATCCTCTTCGTCGAGGTCGCGCAGCGCGACGATCTCCGGATGGCGGTACAGCGCGTTGGAGTCGAAATTGAACTTCGCGTCAAGCGCTTTGATGTTTCCATTGCCTTCGAGGATCAGAGGATTGATCTCGACAAGGCTGGCGTCGGTCTCCATGTAGACCTTGTACAGCTTCTTGAAAACGTCAATCGCCTGCGCGGTCGAGGCGCTGGGCACCCCGATGCCGTCGGCAAGCTTCTTGGCCTGGGCGTCGCTGAGGCCGACGAGCGGATCGACGAACGCCTTGATGATCTTTTCGGGCGTGGCATGCGCCACTTCCTCGATGTTCATCCCGCCTTCGCTGGAAGCCATGATCGCCACCTGTTGCGAGGCACGGTCGGTCACCACGGAAACGTAGTATTCCTTCTTGATATCGGCACCATCCTCGATCAGCAGCCGCCGCACCTTCTGGCCAGCCGGCCCGGTCTGGTGCGTGACCAACTGCATGCCGAGAATCTGGCCCGCCAGGCTCTTGACTTCTTCGACCGAACGGGCCAGCTTGACGCCGCCACCCTTGCCGCGGCCACCGGCGTGGATCTGGGCCTTCACAACCCAGACCGGCCCGCCCAGCTTCTGGGCGGCTTCCACCGCCTCCTGGACGGTGAAGGCCGGAATGCCGCGTGGCACAGGCACACCGAAATTGCGCAAGATTTCCTTGCCTTGGTACTCGTGAATCTTCATGAGGTGTCTCTCGAGGAACGGATTGGGGGGTTGCCCAACGACGGGCGCCGGCTCTTGTCAGGCCGCCTGCAATGTGCAGCCTGGGACTGTATCATGCTGCAATGCACCAAAGGCGCCACTTGCCTCCGAGTGGTCTGCCTGGTCGACACAGGAGAGAGATGCCCAAGATCTTTATCGACGGCGAGGCCGGCACCACCGGATTGCAGATTCGCGAGCGGCTCGAAAAGATGCCGCAGATCGAGCTGGTCAGCATTGCCCCCGAGCTTCGCAAGAATGCGGCGGCCAAGCGCGACCTGATGGCCGGCGTGGACTTGGTGATCCTCTGCCTGCACGACGATGCGGCGCGCGAATCGGTTGCTGTCATCGACGATATCGCGCGAACCAGCGGCCGAGGTCCGCGCGTCATTGATGCCTCCACCGCTCACCGCACAGCCGAGGGCTGGGTGTTCGGTTTTGCGGAGCTCGCGCCCGGGCAGCGCCAGGCCATCATCGCCGCCGCACGCGTCAGCAACCCAGGCTGTTATTCGACCGGCGCCATCGCCCTGGTGCGGCCGCTGGTGGACGCGGGGCTGATCCCGCGGGATTTTCCGCTGTCGCTGCCGGCCGTCAGCGGCTACTCCGGCGGCGGACGCAGCATGATCGAAGCCTACGAAAAAAATGAAGCGCCGGCGTTCCAGATCTACGGCCTGGGCCTGACGCACAAGCACGTGCCCGAGATCGTGAAGTACACGGGACTGGCACGCCGGCCGATCTTCATCCCCGCCGTCGGCAACTTCCGGCAAGGCATGCTGGTGGAGCTGCCGCTGCATCTGGACACGCTACCCGGCAAACCGACAGCAGCCGACTTGCACGCGGTCTTGAACAGGCACTACGCCGGTAGCGAATGGGTCACGGTGGCCTCGCCGACCGAGGACGGCAAGATCGACGCGCTGGCGCTGAACGACACCGACAAGATGGAGCTACGTGTCTACGCCAACGAGCAATATCGCCAGGCGGTGCTGATCGCGCGGTTGGATAACCTGGGCAAGGGCGCCAGCGGCGCGGCGGTACAGAACCTGAAGCTGATGCTGGGGCTGTAGGCGCTACAGTGCATCTTCGCCGCCGCTGGAGAGCACGCGGCTGATCACCTCGCCGCCAAAGCCCCGCGCCGCCAGAAAGCGCGCCTGCTTTCCCCTTTCGCGAGCATCGGTCGGCGCTGTGCCGAATCGCTTGCGCCAGACTTCGCGCGCGCGGCGCAGCTCGGTTGATCGAAGACCTTCGACTGCGCGGGCCACCAGCTGCGGATCCAGTCCCTTGCCCTGCAACTCCTGGCGGATGCGCGCCGCGCCCAATCTGGCCGAGCGCCGATGCAACACTGACTCGAGCACGCGCTGCTCGTCGATGAAGCCCTTGGCCTGCAGCTCGTCGAGCACCCGGCGCAGCTGGCCGGGCTCTTCCTCGCGCGCGGCCAGCTTGCGTTCGAGCTCGGCGCGCGAATGCTCGCGCGTGCCAAGCAGGCGCAGCGCGCGGCCCTTGAGGGAGAGCTGGCCCGCCGGCATCTCAGGTGCTGTTCACACTGACTTGCACGAGCGGACAGGGCTACGCGGCCTCGACGTCCGGCGGCAGCAGCGGAATGCCCAGCGACTCGCGCACCTTGTTCTCGATCTCGCGCGCCAGCTCCGGGTTCTCGCGCAGGAACTCGCGCGAGTTGTCGCGGCCCTGGCCGATCTTCTCGCCGTTGTAGGCGTACCAGGCGCCCGATTTCTCCAGCACATGGGCACTCACGCCCATGTCGATGATCTCGCCCAGGCGGCTGATGCCCTCGCCGAACAGGATGTCGAATTCGGCCGTCTTGAAGGGGGACGCGACCTTGTTCTTGACCACCTTGACCTTGGTCTCGTTGCCGATCGACTCCTCGCCCTTCTTGATGGTGCCGGTGCGGCGGATGTCCAGGCG
>DATNCB010000145.1:0-4475 GCA_035571715.1 Ramlibacter sp. | reverse complement strand
GTCAGCCGTGCGCGGATAATCGCGCTCATGCGAATCCGCTTCACCAAGATGCAGGGGGCCGGCAACGACTTCGTCGTGCTCGATGAAACGCGCGGCCCGCTGAAGCTCACGCCCGGCCAGTACCGGTTCCTGGCCGACCGGCATTTCGGCGTGGGCGCCGACCAGGTGCTGTCGGTGCGGCCGTCGCCCGCCGCCGGGATCGATTTCGAATACGTGATCCACAACGCCGACGGCGGACAGGTCGAACAATGCGGCAATGGTGCGCGCTGCTTCATGCGCTTCGTGCGCGAGAAGGGCCTGGCCGCCAGCAACAGCGTCAAGGTGCGCACGCTTTCCGGAGTGATCGAGCCGCGGCTGAACCCGGACGGACGTGTCAGCGTCGATATGGGCGCGCCCGTGTTCGAACCGAAGGCGATCCCGTTCGACGCCGCCGGTTTGTCGCCACAAGCCGACGGTCAATGGCAAAAGTGGCACCTGGCACTTGGCACCAGCGCCGATTCCGCTATCATTTCTGTAGCGATCGTGTCGATGGGCAATCCGCATGCGGTGCAGGAGGTGGCCGATGCCGACCGCGCGCCGGTGCGCACGCAGGGGCCGCTGATCGAGCATCATCCGCGCTTTCCCAGCCGGGTCAACGCGGGCTTCATGCAGGTGGTCAGCCGCTCGCACGTGCGGCTGCGGGTGTGGGAGCGCGGCGCCGGCGAAACGCTCGCCTGCGGCACCGGCGCCTGCGCCGCGGTGGTGGCCGGCATCCGCGCCGGCCGGCTGGACGCCAAAGTGGATGTCGAAACGAGAGGCGGCGTGTTGACGATCGAGTGGGCCGGCGAAGGCCCGGACGGAATGGCGCCGGTGCTGATGACCGGCCCGGCGGTCACGGTGTTCGAAGGCGAGATCGAGGTACCCGATACATTATGAAAGCCGATGGCATGAACCCGATCACCGAAGACGACATCGCCAATTACCTGGCGAATACGCCGGACTTCTTCGCTCGACAAGCGCAACTGCTGGCGTCGGTGCAGCTGACCAGCCCACATGGCAACCGGGCGGTGAGCCTGCAGGAGCGCCAGGCCGAAATGCTGCGCGAGAAGATCAAGGCGCTGGAGCACCGGTTGATGGACATGATGCGTCACGGCAACGAGAACGTGGTCATCGCCGACCGGCTGCACCGCTGGGTGTGCAAGCTGTTCGAGGTTCAGTCGGAGCGCGTTCTGCCGGCCACCATCGCCACGGAAATCCGCAACCAGTTCATCGTGCCCCAGGTCGCGATCAAGGTCTGGGACGTGGACGGCAGCTACGCAACGGAAGCGTTCGCCCAGGGCGTGAGCGAGGATGCGAAGACCTTCGCTTCGTCGCTGACCCAGCCGTACTGCGGCGTGAACTCCGGCTTCGAAGCCGTCAACTGGCTGGACGATACGGCCATGGCGATGTCGCTCGCGCTGCTCCCGCTGCGAGAAGGTCCCGTCAACAGCATCGGGCCGGCCTTCGGCATGCTGGTGCTCGCCTCGCCCGATCCGCAGCGCTTCCAGAGCGGCATGGGCACGGACTTCCTGGAGCGCATCGCCGAACTGGCCAGCGCGGCGCTATCGAGGCTGCGCGCGAAATAGGCTGGAAAGCAGGCCATGGAACTCGTCGAGCGCTACCTGGAGCACGTACGGGTGGAAAAGCGCCTCGCGGCTCGCACTGTCGAGCTGTACGCGCTAGACCTGCAAAAGCTTTCGGACAACGCGGCCGCGGCGGGGGTCGAACTCACGCGGGTGCAGAACGCGCATGTGCGCCGCTGGGTGGCGCAGATGCACGGCGCCGGCCGCAGCGGCCGCGGCATCGCGCTGATCCTGTCGGGCTGGCGCGGCTTTTACGTCTGGCTGGGGCGCCAAGGTTTGGTGGACAGCAATCCGGTGCAGGACGTGCGTGCACCCAAGGCGCCCAAGCCCTTGCCCAAGGCCTTGAGCGTGGATGATTCGGTGCAACTGGCCGGCTACGTGAACGCCGAAGCCGACCCATGGCTCGAAGCGCGCGACGCCGCCATGGTCGAACTGCTGTATGGCTGCGGCCTGCGGGTGGGCGAACTGGTTGGCCTGGACGCGGCGGCGAGCACGCAGGCGCGCGGCTGGATCGACTTGCAGGCCGGTGAAGCCCATGTGCTGGGCAAAGGCAGCAAAAGGCGCACGGTCCCGGTGGGCAGCAAGGCGCTGGAAGCGGTCGCACGTTGGCTGGCAGTGCGTGAACAGCCCCCTGGCAAGCAGCAGGCGGCCCTCTTCACCGGCCGTCATGGCACGCGGCTGACGCCGCAGGCCATCTGGCAGCGGCTGAAACGCCGCAGCCTGCTGGCCGGCCTGGCGACTCCGGTGCATCCGCACATGCTGCGCCATTCGTTTGCCAGCCACCTGCTGCAATCCAGCGGCGACCTTCGCGCCGTGCAGGAGTTGCTGGGGCACGCCAACATCACGACGACGCAGGTTTACACGCGCTTGGATTTCCAGCATCTGGCCAAGGCTTACGACGCGGCGCACCCGCGCGCTCACCGGCCCAAGCGCTGAACCGCCGCACTTGGCTCAAGCCCACCCTGCGCGCGGGGCGGCCCAGGCCGGACAATCGATGCCATGAAAACCATCCGACTGAAGGAAGGCAAGGAGCGCTCGCTGCTGCGCCGCCATCCCTGGATCTTCGATTCGGCCATCGCCAAGGGCGGCGGCGACCCGGGCGAGACGGTGCGAGTGGAATCGCAAGCCGGGCAGTTCCTGGCGTGGGCGGCGTTCAGCCCGGCTTCGAAGATCCGGGCCCGAGTCTGGAGCTTCAACGAAGGCCAGCGCATCGACGCAGCGTTTCTTGCGGCGGCCATCCAGCGGTCGGTACGGGCCCGGGCCCGCTTCGATATCCAAAGCGACGGCTTGCGACTGGTTCACGGCGAGTCCGACGGCTTGCCCGGATTGATCGTGGACCGCTACGCCGGCACGCTGGTGGCCCAGTTCCTTTCCGCCGGCGCCGAGCGCTTCAAGCCCGTACTGGCCGATGCGCTGTTGAAAGAAACCGGGCTGGCCCTGCTGTACGAGCGCTCCGATACCGGCGCCCGATCGCTTGAAGGCCTGGCGGCGGTGGCCGGCTGGTTGCGTGGCGCGCCCGCAGCCAGCCCTGCGCCCCCGACCGAGCTGGCCATTCGCGAACACGACTGGAAGTTCACGCTGGACATCGCCACCGGCCACAAGACCGGTTTCTACCTGGATCAGCGTGACAGCCGCGGCAAGTTTGCGGCCTATGCGCGGCGCCTGGGCTGGAAGCGCGTGCTCAACTGCTACTGCTACACGGGCGGCTTCACGGTGGCGGCGCTCGCCGGCATGCATGCCGCGGGCGGCGCGGGCGATGCCGGCCACGTGACCTCGATCGATTCATCCGCGCCGGCGCTCCAGCGTGCCCAGTCGAACGTGCTGTTGAACGGCTTCGATCCGGCGCACACCGACTTCATCGATGCCGATGTCAACGCCTGCCTGCGGCGCTTCATCGAGGAGGGCCGCAGCTTCGACTCCATCGTGCTGGATCCGCCGAAATTGGCGCCCACGGTGGCCCACGCCGAACGCGCCGCGCGTGCCTACAAGGACATCAACCGGCTGGCGCTCAAGCTGCTGGAGCCGGGCGGCGTGCTGTTCACCTATTCGTGCTCGGGCGGCATCGGCGCCGACCTGTTCCACAAGATCGTCGCTTCGGCCGGTGCGGACGCAGGGGTGGACGGCTACATCGTCGAGCGGCTGGGCGCCGCGCCGGATCATTCGATGACGCTGGAATTTCCCGAGGGCGAGTACTTGAAGGGCCTGGTTGTGGTCAGGAAGTAATAGGCTCCAAACCCGGCCTTGATTTGCCAGCTAAACTGCCCCACTTGCGCAGTTTCAGGCAGCCATCATGAGTCTCATCCCCGCCACCATCGTCACCGGCTTTCTCGGATCGGGCAAAACCACGCTGCTCAAGCGCGTGCTCCAGGAAGCCCATGGCCAGAAGATCGCCGTGATCGAGAACGAATTCGGCGAGGAAAACATCGACAGCGACATCCTGGTCAGCGACACCACGGAGCAGATCATCCAGATGAGCAACGGCTGTATCTGCTGCACCATCCGCGAAGACCTGCGCGCCACGCTGCAATTGCTGGCAGCCAAGAAGCGCAAGGGGCTGCTGGCGTTCGACCGGGTGGTGATCGAAACCACCGGGCTGGCCGATCCGGGACCGGTCGCGCAGACCTTTTTCATGGACGACGAGATTGCCGAAACCTACCTGCTCGACTCGATCCTCACCCTGGTGGATGCCAAGCACGCCGACGGGCAGCTGAACGACCGGCAGGAGGCGCGCCGGCAGGTGGGCTTCGCCGACCAGATTTTCATCAGCAAGACCGACCTGGTGGCCCAGGACGAGACCGACGCGCTGATCCACCGCTTGAAGCACATGAACCCGCGCGCGCCGCAAAAGGCGGTGCACTTCGGCGAGGTGGCGCT
>DATNCB010000144.1:0-1766 GCA_035571715.1 Ramlibacter sp. | reverse complement strand
GCAGGCACTCGTGCTCAACATCGGCACGCTGGAGCCCGCCTGGATCCGCGCCATGCAGATGGCCCTGCAGGCGGCGCGAGCCCGCGGCATACCGGTCGTGCTCGATCCCGTCGGTGCGGGCGCCACACCCTACCGCAACGCCGCGCTGGCCGAACTCATCCAGACCGGCGCGCCATCGATCGTGCGTGGCAACGGCTCCGAGATCATGAGTGTGGCCGGACTGGCCGCGGCCACACGAGGCGTCGACAGCGCCGCGTCTTCCGACCAGGCGGTCGAGGCTGCCAAGGCACTAGCCCGCCAGCTGGACGGCGTCGTCTGCGTCAGCGGTGCCGACGACCACGTGGTCGATGCGTCGGGCCGCCACTCTACCCTGTCGAACGGCCACCCCTGGATGACGCGCGTCACGGGCCTGGGCTGCTCGGCCAGCGCGCTGGTCGGCGCTTTCGCCGCGGTGCAGCCGGACGCCTGGCGGGCCACGACGGCGGCGATGGCCTGCCTGGGTGTGGTCGGTGAAATGGCCGTCGAGCGAACGCAGGCGGCGGGCGCAGGAGTCGGCCGGCTGCAAGCGGAACTGCTCGACGGACTTCAGCTGCTCGACCGCCAGTCCTTTGCCGCGCGCCTGAAGCTGGCCGTCCATGCCTGAATCGGTTGCGGCCCGGCATGCCGTCGAGGTCCTGCGCCTGTGCCTCGTGACGGACAGCACGCTGTGCGGCGAGCGCGGCGTGCTGGCCGTGGTCCAGGCAGCCGTACAAGGCGAAGTGAGCTGCGTGCAATTGCGCGAGAAGTCGCTGGATACGCGGGCGTTCGTCGAACGGGCGCGGGCGCTGAAAGCCTGGCTTGCGCCGCGCGGCGTGGCGCTCATCATCAACGACCGGGTCGACGTTGCGCTGGCCTGTGGCGCCGATGGCGTGCATGTCGGCCAGAACGACATGGCGCCCGAGGATGTGCGCCGTTTCATGCCACAAGGCTTGATCGGGCTGTCAGTGGAATCGCTGGCGCAACTCGACGCTGCAGAGCGCGCGCCGGTGGACTACTACGGCATCAGTCCGGTGTTCGCCACGGCGACCAAGCTCGATGCAGCGCCTGCGTTGGGATTGGAAGGGCTGCGTGCGATCCGGGCGCACACCACACGTCCCCTGGTGGCCATCGGCGGTATCCACCACGGCAACGCCGCTGCAGTGATGGCCGCCGGCGCCGATGGCCTGGCCGTGGTTAGCGCGCTGTGCGCTGCCCAGGATCCTGCCCAAGCGGCACGCGCGCTGCGAGAACAGATTCGAGCCGGGGCAGGCACTTTGCTTCGCTAGTGCGGTGCCTGGGCGCGGGCCAATGTCAGTCCGTGCTGGCCGGGTCGCTGGCAGACGAACTGTCGGGCGTTGACTGGGCTCCCTCCTGAGTGTCCACCTCGGATGTCCTCGGCCGCGCAGTTTCCGCATCCGCCGGTGGTACTCCACCAGGCCCACCAGGCGCCTCCACAGGCGCCGATACATCTGGCGGCGCAGCAGGTGGCAGCACATCGGGCGATATGCATCGGCCGTCCAAAAGGCTCCAGGTTGACCCAAGAGGGCACTGCTGCGCAGGCACACCACATGCAGCCGCGGCGAGTGCGCATGCGGCGAGGACGTGGCGTGGACCGGTCCTTGTCCAAATTCTGTCCAGCCCGTGTCTCATTTCATCACCAGCCCGCCGTCGACGAACAGCACCTGGCCCGTCATGAAACCGCTCCAGTCGGATGCGAGAAACAGCACCGGACCCGCGATGTCCTCGGG
>DATNCB010000143.1:0-4849 GCA_035571715.1 Ramlibacter sp. | reverse complement strand
TCAAGGTGCTGTCGTTCTACATGACGCCGGGTGTGTACGACGGCATCAAGAGCGGCCGCATCATGGCCTCGCCGGCTGACTCGATGGTGATCCAGGGCCGGGTGGCCATCGACCAGGCCGTGCGGGCGCTCGAGGGCAAGGACTTGATCAAACACGTCGGCCCGAAGATCTTCGTCGTCGACGGGAAGAACGTGAAGACCGTGAGGTCGGACGACATCCTGCCCCCCACTGCATTCAAGCCCGTGTTCGACGTGAAGTAACCCGAGGCCAAATGATCGAGACCGGCTGTGGAACACAAACCCGCAAATGGCCACCCACCCGGGGAGTGCCTGCTTAGCACCTTTGCGCTCAGCAAGCACTACCCGGGCGTGCAAGCACTCGATCGAGTGGACTTCGATGTGCGGCCAGGCGAAGTCCATGTGCTGTTCGGGGAGAACGGGGCCGGCAAGTCCACGCTGATTTCGATCCTGGCCGGAGCCGTGCAACCGAGCTCCGGTGACATCCTCATCAAAGGCGAGCGCGTGCACCTGTCGAGCGTGCGCGATGCCCGTGCCAAGGGTATCAGCGCCGTCTTCCAGGAGTTTTCTCTGATTCCCACATTGTCCGTGGCGGAAAACCTGTGCCTGGGAGAAGAGCCCAACTACAAAGGTGTCTTGCGTTCTTTCGTTGACAGGGCCGCGCTGCGCAATCGGGCGCGGCAGTTGCTCGCCGAACTGGAATTCGACCTGGATTGCGATGCGCCTGTCAGCCAGCTCTCGCGCGCAGAGCAGCAGATGCTTGAAATTGCCAAAGGGTTGCGCGGGGATATTGCCGTCCTCATTCTGGACGAACCCACCGCTTCGCTTACCGACCAGGAAACGCAAAGCCTGTTCGAACTTATCAGGCGACTGCAAATTCAGGGCGTCGGGATCATCTACATTTCCCATCGCATACAGGAGATCAGGCAGATTGCCGACCGCATCACCGTGCTGCGCGACGGCCAGAAGATTGCGACCGTCGCGGCCGACGCGGCGTCTGAAAACCGGTTGATCGAGCTGATGACTGGACGCAGTATTGCGAATATCTATCCCCAGATCACCGCCAGCCCGGGCGACACTGTCCTGGAAGTAACCAACCTGACCTCGCGCAACGGCGTGCGCAATGCAAGCCTGAATGTGCGGCGCGGGGAGGTTGTCGGCATCGCAGGCCTGGTCGGGTCGGGCAAGTCCGAGTTGGTACGAGCACTGTATGGTTTGTCGAAGGTGACCGATGGCCGCGTGCTGTTCAAGGGGCAAGACCGCACCGGCGCGAGTACGGCACAGATGCTCAAGGACGGCTTCTTCTACCTCCCGCCGGATCGCAAGGCCGAGGGCCTGGTGCTCGCCTTCAGCTCGAAAGACGACATGGTCCTGCCGATCCTGTCGGGGCCGCTCAGAGGCCCTGGCGGTTGGCTCAGGCAGGGCTTGAGCCGTCAGTTGGCGCGCGACGCCGCGCAACGCGTCGAGCTGAGTCTGCGCAACCTGTACCGCCCGGTCGGGCTGCTGTCGGGCGGCAACCAGCAGAAGGTCATGTTCGCCAAGGGTTTCACGCAAACGGCCGCGCTGTACGTGTTCGACGAGCCCACCGTTGGCGTCGATATGGGTACGCGCAGCGCGCTGTACGCCTTGATCCAGTCGCTTTGCGAAAGCGGTGCGGCGGTGGTGATCGTCTCATCCGATCTGCCGGAGATACTGCACCTGACGCATCGAACCTATGTGATGTGCCACGGCCGGATTTCCGGCGAGCTCCACCCGCCGGAAATCACCGAGTCGGCCTTGTTGAATCTGTTTTTCGAACCTGTGAGACTTGCAGCATGAGCGCTGTTCTGAGCCCTGGTGTTTCAAGTTTTCCGCGCCGCCTGCGGAAAATCCTCACACGCGCCTTTGTGCGTTTGGGCGTTCTGCCGTTCATGCTGGTCATTGCGATCGTCGTGTTCTCGATCGCATCGGACCAGTTTCTCTCGGTGCAAAACCTCACCAATTTATTGCGCCAGTCGGTCTATCTGATACTGGTCTCGATGGGGCAGATGCTGGCGCTGGTGACGGGCGGATTCGACCTCTCGGTCGGCACGGTCTTGGCCATCACCTCGGTCGTGTCCGCTTCGGTCATGAGCAGCGTGGCGCAATCCAGCCCGGATGCAGTGTGGCTGGGGATTGCCGCCGGCTGCGCAGCCGGGATCCTGGCCGGCACCCTGGTGGGCCTTGTGAACGGGCTTGGAATTGCAGTGGTCGGCGTCTCCCCTTTCATCGTGACGCTGGGCATGCAATCGGTCGGGTTCGGCATCGCATTGTTCCTGACGGGCGGCGTCCCGGTGTCGGGCATGCCGACTGAATTCAGCGACGTGTTTGGTTTCGGCACCGTGTTCGGCATCTCTGTGCCGATCCTCGTCACGGTTCTGTGCGTCGTCGGCATGACCGTGCTGATGAACCGTACGGTCATCGGGCGCCACCTGTTGGCGGTTGGCGGGAACGCCCGAGCGGCGACGTTATCGGGCATCAGCACGCGCAAAGTCCTGCTCAGCGCGTATTTGCTCTGCTCCGCCCTGGCGTCCGTCAGCGGTCTGCTTCTGACAGCCCGCGTAGCCAGTGGCGAAGCCAACCTCGGCGGCACCATAGCGCTGGAGTCGATTGCTGCTTGCGTCATTGCCGGTGTGAGCTTGCGAGGCGGCATGGGGCGCGTCGAGAACGTGGTGCTGGGTGCCTTCTTCATCGGCCTGGT
The DNA here is from genome assembly GCA_035571715.1 of Ramlibacter sp. Classification (GTDB taxonomy): domain Bacteria; phylum Pseudomonadota; class Gammaproteobacteria; order Burkholderiales; family Burkholderiaceae_C; genus Ramlibacter. The sequence continues at coordinate 2,113 of DATNCB010000143.1, read as the reverse complement.
CCAGAACGGCATGAATCTGACCAACGTTGGCTCATATCTGCAAATGGTGGTGCTGGGTGTGCTGCTCATCATCGCGGTCGTAGCCGATCAGTTGCGCCACCGTCTGCTGATGCCTGAAGATCATTGATCGAAGCCGAAGAGTCGGACGAAAGCTCCAGGGCTTCAGCCAGCGAAAGGCAGGCTGCGATGTCTTTTTTCAGTCAGCTTCGCCGCCGCATTCGCGATGGCGGGCGCGATCGGCGGCACCGAGGGTTCCCCGACACCCGTGGGCGGATCGCCCGACGGCACGATGTGCACTGAAACCTGCGACGGCATGTGCTGGTGTGTCGCAATGCGGTAGTCGTTCCAGTTGCCCTGCTGCACGACACCTTCCTTCAGCGTGATTCGTGCGCCCGGCAGCGTGGTGCTCAGGCCCATCACCATGCCACCCTGGACCTGCGCTTCGATCGTGCGTGGGTTGACCGGCATATTGCAGTGGATCGCCGCAGTCACCCGGTGCAAGACCGGCTGGTCGCCGTTCATCGAGACTTCCACCACATAGGCAACGATCGTGTCGACGAATTCGTGGATCGCCACACCCCAGGCGCGGCCGGCAGCCAGCCGCATTTTGCCGTAGCCCGACTGCGCAACGACGAGGTCCAAGGTAGAAAGGTGGCGATCGCGCTTGCGCAGCAACTGGCGTCGATACGCGACCGGGTCCAAGCCGGCGTCATGCGCCAGTTCGTCAACCAGGGTCTCCATCACGAAGGCGTTGTGCGAATGCCCGACGGAGCGCCACGCCCACACCGGCACATTGACCTTGGGGTGGTGCACTTCCAGGTCGATCGGGAATGGGTAGGCGCTCTCGGCCAAGCCCTCGGTCGTCGTGGAGTCGATGCCGTCCTTGACCGTGAACGGCTCGAACGGACCGCCTGACATGATGGACTGGCCGACGAGGACGTGCTTCCACGCCAAAACGTTGCCCTTGCCGTCGTGGCCGATCTCGACGCGGTGCAGGTGCATCGGCCGGTAGTAGCCGCCGCGCACGTCGTCTTCACGCGTCCACACCATCTTCATCGGCTCGCGACGGCCTGCGGCGTATCGGGCCCTCGCGACCTGCGCAGCCTCGAAGACGAAGTCGGAATTCCCGACGGCGCGCCGGCCGAAGCCGCCGCCGGCCATCATCGTGTTGAACTTCACCTGTTCCGGCTTCAGACCGAGGACGGCCGCGACGGCGGCCTGGTGCACGGTCTGGAACTGCGAGCCGACCCACACGGTGCATTGATCGCCGCGATAGTCGACGGTGCAATTGAGAGGCTCCATCGTCGTGTGCGCGAGGTACGGGAAGGTGTACTCCGCCGCGATCTTCCGCGGCGCACGCGCCAGCGCCGACGTGTCCGCCTTCTGCGCCTTCTTTCCAGGTTGTGCGGCCAGTTCACGGTAGCGCGCCAGCAATGCGTCGCTGTCGACCTTCTCCACGCCGCTGGTGTCCCATTCCACGATCAGGACCTCGCGTGCCTTGCGGGCCGGCCAGAAGCCGTCGGCCGCAATGGCCAGGGCGGTACCCCCGCCGGCCATGGGGACCTGGTAGACATCCTCTACCCCCGCGATCGCTTTCGCCGCCGCAGCGTCGAAGCGCGCGACGTTCGCGCCGAATACCGGCGGATGCACCATGACCACGGTGCGCATGCCGGGCAACGCCATGTCGATGCCGAACGCCTGACGGCCACTGGACTTGTCGCGCGCGTCGAGACGACCAGTCGGCTTGCCGATGAGCTTGAACTGCCCAGGCGATTTCAGCTGCACGGTCGCGGGCACGGATTCGCTGAAAGCCGCCGCGGCCAGTTCGCCGTACGTCGCGCGGCGACCGTCGGGCGCGATGACGAAACCGGCTTCGGTCTTCAATTGCGCCGCCGTCACGCCGAACCGCTTCGACGCGGCGCCGAGCAGCATCGCACGCATGCGCGCGCCGATCTCGCGGTACTGGACCCACGAGTACTTCATCGAGGTCGAGCCGCCGACAACCTGCGCTTGCTGGATCGGATCGATGTAAGCCTGGCCCGCCGGTGCGAGCTTGCACCGCACCTTGCTCCAGTCGGCGTCCATCTCTTCGGCCACCAGCATCGGCAGCGCC
>DATNCB010000142.1:0-2203 GCA_035571715.1 Ramlibacter sp. | reverse complement strand
CCCGGCATTGATTTTTGTGCAACAGTACAGGCGCACCTGCCCCCCATTCCGTCTCATGAATATCCTCTTTGTCGCCGACCCGCTGGAAGTGTTCCGCACCTACAAGGACACGACCTACTCGATGATGCGCGAGGCCCAGCGGCGTGGCCATCGCATCGCCGCCTGCGAACCGAGGCACCTGTCATGGCGCTCGGGTGACGTGGTCAAGGCGTACGTGCGCGAGATCACGCTCACCGGAGAGCTGGATGACTGGTTCCACGAGAGCCGTGAAAGCGTGCGCGCGCTCAGGGAATTCGATGCGGTGCTCATGCGCAAGGACCCGCCCTTCGATAGCGAGTACTTCTACGCGACCCACATGCTCGAGCAGGCGCAGCGCGAGGGCGGCCGCGTGTTCAACGAACCGGCCGCGCTGCGCGACCATCCGGAGAAGCTGGCGATCATGGAGTTTGCGCAATTCGCCAGCCCGACGCTGGTCACGCGCGACGCCGAGGAGGTCAGGCGTTTCCATGGCGAGCATCAGGAGATCATCCTCAAACCGCTCGACGGCATGGGCGGCATGGGAATCTTTCGCGTCGGCGCCGACGGGCTGAACCTGGGCTCCATCATCGAAACGCTGAACCACCACGGCACGACCACGATCATGGTGCAGCGTTTCGTGCCCGAGATTGCGCAAGGCGACAAGCGGGTGCTCGTCATCGGCGGCGAGCCAGTGCCCTACAGCCTGGCACGGATTCCCCAGGGCAGCGAAATCCGCGGCAACCTGGCCGCCGGCGGCAAGGGCGTGGCGCAGCCGCTCACCGCGCACGACTTCGAGATCGCCCGGACGATCGGACCGGTGCTCGCGGCGCGCGGGCTGCTGCTGGTCGGCCTGGACGTGATCGGCGATTACCTCACCGAGATCAACGTCACTAGCCCGACCTGCTTCCAGGAGATCACCCAGCAAATCGGTTTCGACGTACCGGCGATGTTCATCGACGCGCTGGAGGCTGCGCTGGCAAGCTAGCTTCTTGTCGCCTAACGGGCAGTCTGCCCGTCCACGAACACCTTGAGCTGGCCCGCCTCGAGAGCCGTCCAGTTCTCGTTGGTTGTCAGCGGCGCCGTGACCACCACGGCCACCCGGTCCTGCGGCGTGGTATTGCGGGCGAAGTCGATGCTCAGGTCCTCGTCGGCCAGGTGGGCGTGCGCAAACGGGTGCTTGCGCTCCACGAAGAACAGGTTGGTGGAGCAATGGGCCCACAGCGCCTGCCCGTTGGACAGCATGAAATTGAACGGGCCATGGTGCGCGATCCGCGGCGTGAGCTCGCGCAGCGTCAGCGTCAGTTCATGCACGCTGGGCACGCCCGCATGCGATTTCGCGAGCTCCTGCATCAGCCAGCAGAAAGCGCGCTCGCTGTCGGTCGCCCCCACCGGGCGAAAGCTCGCGTGCAGCCGCGGATGGAAGTCGTCCAGGTTGCCGTTGTGCGCGAAGACCCAGTAGCGGCCCCACAGCTCGCGCACGAACGGATGGCAATTTTCCAGCGCCACCGGCCCCTGCGTGGCCTTGCGGATATGGGCGATGACGTTGCGGCTCTTGATCGGATAGCGGCGGATCAGCTCGGCCACGGGCGAGTCGCAGGCGGGCTGGTGGTCGACGAAATGCCGCAGTCCCGCACCTTCGAAGAATGCGATGCCCCAGCCGTCGGCGTGGTGATCGGTGCGCCCGCCGCGCTGGGCGAAGCCCGTGAAACTGAAGGTCACGTCGGTGGGCGTGTTGCAGTTCATTCCGAGCAGCTGGCACATGACGTTATTTTGAACCCCGGGGCCGCCGCGATGTTAGTTGGGAGCGGCGCGGTGCGCGTCGCGCAGTTGCCACGCGGCGACCAGCGCCAGTGCGCAAGTGGCCGCGAGCATCCAGAACACTTCGTTGAAGGCGGCAAGCCGGGCCGCGCTGCTGACCGGGTTCGCCAGCGAATCGCCGTGCGCGGCAATTCGCCATTCCAGCAGGATGCCGCACAGGCTGACGCCGGCGGCGCCCCCGAGCATTCGCAGGAAATTGATGGTGCTCGCCCCTTGGGGTATCAGATTCTTGTGCAGGCTGCGCATCGACCCGAGCTGCAGCGACGGCAGGATAAAGCCCAGCCCGATCCGGCCCAGGATGGTCCACGCCACCAATATCCAGACGGTAGTTCCCAGGCCGATGGTGCTCATCAGCGCGAACGACGCT
>DATNCB010000141.1:0-10595 GCA_035571715.1 Ramlibacter sp. | reverse complement strand
GCCACCGTAACCATCAGCTCGATCAGCGTGAACCCACGCTGTTTGACTCGCTTCATGCCCTCTCCTCTTGCGCCATTCGTGCAAGCTGAACAATAGCCGACGCCTGTCGCACCGCTGCTGCTCTCCCGACGACTGGTCGTGTTCGAGGGCCGAATGGTTGGCCGCGGCGAGGAATGCCGCAAAATGGTCATCGATGGAACCGCAGGATCCCTTCATGCAACAAGCCCTGGCGCTGGCGCACCAGGCCGTCGGCTTGTCCGAGCCGAATCCGCGCGTGGGTTGCGTGATCGTGGCGCGCGACGGGCGCCAGGTGCTGGGGCAAGGCCACACGCAGCGCGCCGGCGAGGCGCATGCGGAAGTCATGGCGCTGCGCGACGCTGCCGGCAAGGGCCATTCGGTGGCCGGCGCCACCGCCTACGTCACGCTGGAGCCCTGCGCGCACCATGGCCGCACCGGCCCCTGCTGCGATGCCCTGGCCGCGGCGGGCGTCGGCAAGGTTGTCGCCGCGCTCGCAGACCCCAATCCGCTGGTCGCCGGCCAAGGGTTCGCGCGCCTTCGCGCGGCGGGCGTGGAAGTGGTCACCGGGCCCGGTGCTGCGCAGTCACGCGAACTCAACATCGGATTTTTCAGCCGCATGGTCCGGCGCACCCCTTGGCTACGCATGAAGATTGCGGCTTCGCTCGATGGCAAGACCGCGTTGGACAACGGAACCAGCCAGTGGATCACCTCCGAAGCCGCGCGCGCCGACGGCCACGCCTGGCGGGCCCGGGCCGGCGCGGTGCTCACCGGGATCGGCACCTTGCTCGAAGACAACCCGAAGCTCGACGTGCGGCTGGCGCCCGCCCGGCGCCAGCCCGATGCCGTGGTCGTGGACAGCCGGCTCGAGACCCCGCCGGACGCCAACATCTTCACGGCCGGCCGGCGGGTGTTCATCTACATCGCCGTGCAAGACGCCCAACGGCAGGCGGCGCTCGAGGCGCGCGGTGCGACGGTGGTGTGCCTGCCCGGGCCAGGCGGCAAGGTCGATCTCGCGGCGATGCTGCGCGATCTGGCGCAACGTGAAATCAACGAGTTGCATGTCGAAGCCGGCCACAAGCTCAATGGATCGCTCATCCGCGAAGGGCTCGTCGACGAATTGCTGGTGTATCTGGCTCCCAAACTCGTGGGACAAGGTCGGCAGATGGCCCACTTCGGCCCGCTCGCCGACCTGGCCGAGGCGGTGGCGTTCGAATTCCTTTCGAGCGACAGGGTCGGTCCCGATCTGCGCCTGGTCGCGCGCATTCCCGGCAGGGATCAGTTCTAGCCGGACCCGTCATCCGGGCGGTTTTTGCATTCCTGCGAAAATAGCGCCATGTTCACCGGAATCATCACCGGCGTGGGGCGCATCGCCGCCGTCCACGACCTGGGAAGCTCTTTGAAGCATGGCAAGCGTCTTAACATCGAAACGCCTGCCGGCTACCTCGACGACGTCGTCCTGGGCGACAGCATCGCGCTCAACGGCGCCTGCATGACAGTGATCGACCTTGACTCGGCGAAGGGCTCGTTCACGGTCGAGATTTCCGCCGAGTCGCTGGACAAGACCGCCGGCTTGGCCGATACCGGGCCCATCAACCTGGAAAAAGCGATTCGCGCCAATGACCGTCTGGGCGGCCATATCGTGGCCGGCCATGTGGACGGCGTGGGTACGGTGACGCATTTCGCCCAGGTAGGCGAAAGCTGGGACCTGCGACTGGCGGCGCCCCGTGCACTCGGCAAGTACCTGGCGTACAAAGGATCGATCACGGTCAACGGCGTCAGCCTCACGGTCAACTCGGTCGCCGATTTCCCGGATCGCACCGAGACCAGCATCAACCTCATCCCGCACACCGTGCAAAACACCGCGCTGGGCCAGCTCAAGGCCGGCAGCCGCGTCAATCTGGAGATCGACCTGATCGCCCGCTACGTCGAACGCATGCTCACCGCGCAGCCCCCAACCCAGAAAGCCAGTGCATGAGCGCCACCTTGCAAGACATCACGCCCGTCTCCATCTCGCCGGTCGAAGACATCACCGCCGACGTGCGCGCCGGCAAGATGGTCATCCTGGTCGACGAGGAGGACCGCGAGAACGAAGGCGACCTGGTGCTCGGCGCCGACCATGTCACGCCCGAAGCGATCAATTTCATGGCGCGGTTCGGCCGCGGCCTGATCTGCCTGACACTGACCCGCAAGCGTTGCGAGCGGCTGCGCCTGCCGCCCATGGCCACGCGCAACGGCGACAAGAAGAACACAGCCTTCACCGTCTCGATCGAGGCTGCCGAGGGCGTCACCACCGGTATCTCCGCGGCCGACCGCGCCCGCACCATCCAGGCAGCGGTCGCGAAGAACGCCAAGGCCGAGGACCTGGTGCAGCCCGGCCACATCTTTCCGCTGCAGGCGGTGGAAGGCGGCGTGCTGATGCGCGCCGGCCATACCGAGGCGGGATGCGACCTCGCGCTGATGGCCGGGCTCACGCCCGCCGCCGTGATTTGCGAGATCATGAAGGACGACGGCACGATGGCGCGGCTGCCCGACCTGCAACTGTTCGCCGCCCAGCACGGCCTGAAGATCGGCACGATCGCCGACCTGATCGAGCACCGCAGCCGCAACGAGTCGCTGGTCGAAAAGATCGGCAGCCGGCCGCTGAAGACCGCGCACGGCGAATTCGTCGCCCATGCCTGGCGCGACAAGCCCAGCCACGGCCTGCACCTGGCGCTGATCAAAGGCGAGTGGTCGCCCGACGAAGCGATAGCCGTGCGCGTGCACGAGCCCATGTCGATGCTCGACGCGCTGGAAATCAACCGTTCCATGCACTCCTGGAACCTGGACGCCAGCCTCCAGCGCATTGCGCGCGAGGGCAAGGGTGTGGTGGTGCTGCTCAATTGCGGCGAGGACGCACAACAGCTGCTGGCGCAGTTCCAGGGCAAGGCCCGGGCGTCCCACGCACCCGAACGCGGCCGGCTGGACCTGCGCACGTATGGCGTGGGTGCCCAGATCCTGCGCGAATGCGGCGTGCATCGCATGAACTTGCTGGGCAATCCGCGCCGGATGCCGAGCATGGCCGGTTATGGCCTCGAAATCGCCGGCTACATCGCGCCCGACAAGTAACCCGGAAGCACAAGAACAATGTTTGGCGCAGAAAAAGGCAAGGTAGCAGACCTCGATGGCAAAGGCCTGTACATCGGCATCGTGCAGGCCCGGTTCAACCAGAGCATCACCGATGCGCTGGCACAGGCCTGCCGGGCCGAACTGGCGGCGCTGGGCGTCGCCAACGACCACATCGACCATGTCTGCGTGCCCGGCGCGCTCGAAGTGCCGATCGTTTTGCAGGGCATGGCCGAAAAGGGCGGCTACGACGCGTTGATCGCCCTGGGCTGCATCATCCGCGGCGAAACCTACCATTTCGAACTTGTCGCGAACGAATCCGCTGCGGGTTTGACGCGCGTGTCGCTGGACTACCAGCTCCCGATAGCGAACGTCATTCTTACTGTCGAAAACGTGGAACAAGCGGTGGCCAGGCAAACCGACAAGGGCCGTGACGGCGCACGCGTCGCGGTCGAAATGTGCAAGCTGCTGGACCAGCTGGGATGAGAGGCGACGGCAAGCCGGTCCCTGAAGGCGCGCCGCGCCCAAACCGCGCGGGCATGACCGGCACGGGCGCCCGCAAGGCATCGGCCAAGTCGGCGCGCAGCAGAGCCCGCGAATTTGCGTTGCAGGCGCTTTACCAGTACCTGGTCGGGCGCAACGAGGCGCAGGCGATCGACCTGTTCACGCGCGACCTGGCCGGATTCCATAAGGCCGACGCGGTGCACTACGACGCGCTCCTGCATGGTTGCGTCAACGAGGCGGCGCAACTCGACGCGCTGATCGTGCCGCTGCTGGACCGCAAGCTCGAGGAGATTTCCCCGGTCGAGCACGGCGTCATGTGGATCGGCGCCTACGAATTCCTGCACTGCCGGGACGTGCCGTGGCGCGTCGTACTCAACGAGTGCATCGAGCTGGCCAAGGAGTTCGGCGGCACCGACGGCCACAAGTACGTTAATGCGGTCCTCAACGGGCTGGCGCCCTCCGTTCGCCCGGCTGAGGTCGAGGCGGACAAGGCCAGCGGAAAGGCCAGGGGATGAGAATCTCGGCGCGCGCCGGCCGGATCGAGCCGTTCTATGTGATGGAAGTGGCCAAGGCGGCCTCGCAGCTCGCCCGCGAAGTCGCTCACAGCGAGCGGCCGATGATCTTCCTGAACATCGGCGAGCCGGACTTCACCGCTCCGCCGCTGGTTCAGGAAGCCGCCGCCAAGGCGATACGCGATGGCCGCACACAATACACGCACGCCACCGGCCTGGATACCTTGCGCGAGCGGATCAGCGACTGGTATGCCCGGCGCTTCGGCGTGGCGGTGCCGGCCCGGCGCATCGTGGTGACGGCCGGTGCATCGGCGGCGTTGCAGCTGACCTGCCTGGCGCTGATCGAAGCCGGCGACGAGATCCTGATGCCGGACCCGAGCTATCCCTGCAACCGGCATTTCGTCAGTGCGGCCGAGGGCCGGGCCATCCTGGTGCCGACCACGCCCGCCGAGCGTTATCAGCTCAGTGCTGCCAAGGTCGAAGCTCATTGGAATGATGGGTCGCGGGGCGACGGCGGCAAAACGCGCGGCGTTTTGCTGGCCTCGCCGTCCAATCCGACCGGCACGTCGATCCATCCAGACGAACTGCGCCGCATCCACGGCTTTGTCAGCGGCAAAGGCGGCATCACGCTGCTCGACGAAATCTATCTGGGCCTGAGTTACGACGAGACTTACGGCCACACCGGGCTGGCTCTGGACGACCAGATCATCAGCATCAACAGCTTCTCCAAGTACTTCAACATGACCGGCTGGCGGCTGGGCTGGATGGTCGTGCCCGAAGCCCTGGTGCCGGTGATCGAGCGGTTGGCGCAGAACCTTTTCATCTGCCCGAGCGCGGTGGCGCAGCATGCCGCGCTGGCGTGCTTTGAAGCGGACAGCCTCGCCGAATACGAGCGGCGCCGCTCCGAGTTCAAGGCGCGGCGCGACTGGTTCATCCCGCAGCTCGATGCCATGGGCCTCGCGGTGCCCGTGCCGCCGGACGGTGCTTTCTACGCCTGGGCCGATTGCTCGCGGGCCTGCGAGCACCTGGGCGTCAAGGACAGCTGGGATTTCGGCTTCGAGGTCATGCGGCGCGCCCATGTCGCCGTCACGCCGGGCCGCGATTTCGGCAGCGACGAAACCCACAATTTCGTTCGATTTTCCACCGCCAACTCCATGGCGCAGTTGCACGAAGCCGCGGCGCGCCTGGCGGCGCTGCTGGCATGACGCAACCCGTTCATCCCGGCCCTGCCTTTGCATTTCCAATCCGCGTCTACTGGGAAGACACCGACGCCGGCGGCATCGTCTATTACGCCAACTACCTGAAGTTCTTCGAACGCGCCCGCACCGAGTGGCTGCGCTCGCTGGGCCTGGAGCAGCACCGGTTGAGGGAAGTTACGGGTGGCATCTTCGTGGTCGGCGAGACCTCGGTGCGGTTTCACCGGGCAGCGCGGCTGGACGATGAACTTCTTGTTACGGCCGGCGTCGAACAGCTGGGCCGCGCGTCTTTGGTAATTGCCCAGCAGGCCTTTTGCACAGGGGCCTTACTATGCGAAGGGACCATCCGTATCGGTTGGGTCGAAGCCGCCCTGCTGAAGCCTGCGAGAATTCCGCCCACCATCCTGGAAGCGTTGAAACGATGAAACCAGACCTGTCGATCCTCCAACTGGTGCTCAATGCCAGCTGGGTGGTGCAGCTTGTCATGCTGCTGCTGGTGGCTGTGTCGGTCGCCAGTTGGGCCGCGATCTTCCGCAAGCTGTTCGCCTTGAAGCGCGTGAACGCGCTCAACGATGATTTCGAGCGCGACTTCTGGTCCGGCATCAGCCTGAACGACCTGTTCGCCGCCGCCGCTCAGAACGCCAAGCTGGCCGGACCGATGGAGCGCATCTTCGCCAGCGGCATGCGCGAGTACCAGAAGCTGCGCGAGCGCCGCGTCACCGACACGAGCGCGCTGCTGGACGGCGCACGGCGCGCCATGCGGGCCAGTTACCAACGCGAGTTGGACGCGGTCGAAACAAACCTTTCGTTCCTGGCCTCGGTCGGTTCGGTTTCGCCCTATGTCGGCCTGTTCGGCACGGTGTGGGGCATCATGCATGCCTTCACCGGCCTGGCCAGCTTGCAAACGGTGACCCTGGCTACCGTGGCGCCCGGCATCGCCGAAGCGCTGGTCGCCACCGCCATCGGCCTGTTCGCCGCGATTCCCGCGGTGGTCGCGTACAACCGGTTCGCCCGGGACATCGACCGGGTGGCCATCAAGCTGGAGACCTTCATCGAGGAGTTCTCCAATATTTTGCACCGCAACCTGGGCGCCCAATCGGCGTCCGGGCACTGATGCCATGCCGGTAGTCGTTTCCAGACAAGGCGGACGGCGCCGCACCATCAGCGAGATCAACATGGTGCCGTTCATCGACGTGATGCTGGTGCTGTTGATCATCTTCATGGTGACTGCGCCGCTGATCGCGCCCAGCATGATCGACCTGCCCAGCGTCGCCAAAGCGTCTCGCGCGCCCGACCAGGTGATCCAGGTGATCATCGGCAAGGACGAGGCACTGGAGGTGAAGATCGACAAGAACACGTCGCGCCTGCCGCTCGACGCACTGGTCGCGGCAGTCACGCAGGCCCAGGCCGGCCGCCCGGCCGGTGCCAGCGCAGTGGTGATCAGCGCCGACCGCAACGTCAAGTACGAAAGTGTTGTCAACGTCATGGACAAATTGCAGCAGGCCGGCGTGAAACGTGTCGGGCTCGCGGTGCAATCGACCAGGTAACCGGAGCCATCCGCCTTTACTCGCCCAGACATGAACGCCGTCGTCATCGACCGTCTCGAATTCGCGCCGCCGCCGCAGCCGGGCCGCTGGCGCGCATTCGTTCTTGCGATCCTGGCCCACCTGCTGCTGCTGATGGCGCTGACCTGGGGCATCAACTGGAACCGCGAATCCGAGAACGCGGCGGCCGAAGCCGAGCTCTGGGCCAGCGTGCCCCAGCAGGCGGCGCCGCGGGAGGAAGCGCCCCCGCCCGCGCCGGAACCGCCAAAAACCGTAGCGCCCACGCCGCCACCGCCGCCGGCACCGCGCGAAGCCGATATCGCACTGGAGCGCGAAAAGCTGAAACAGCAACTGGCGCAGCAAAGGCAGCAGGAGCTCGAGCGCCAGAAGGCTCTCGAAGCCCGCAGGCAGCGCGAGGAGTTGGAGCGCCAGAAGAAGCTGGAGGCTCGCAAGAAACAGGAAGACTTGAAGCGGCAGCAACTCGCCGACAAGAAGGCCATCGAGGACAAGAAGAAAAAGGATGAGCAGGTCAAGACTGCCAAGGCGAAGAAGGAGCAGCTTGAAAACGAGAAAAGGCTCGCGGTCCTGCGCGACGAGCAGATGCGGCGAATTCAAGGTCTGGCGGGCGCCACCGGCGGCCCGGCCGCAACGGGAGCGGCACAGCGCTCGGCAGGCCCTTCCGACAGCTACGCGGGCCGCATCCGTGCACGCGTCCGGCCCAACATCGTTTTCACGGACGACATAGCCGGCAATCCGACCGCCGAAGTCGAGGTCCACATGGCCTCCGACGGCACGATCACCAGCCGGCGGCTGGTCAAGTCCAGCGGCCTGAAGTCCTGGGACGAAGCGGTGCTGCGCGCCGTGGACAAGACCGAGGTTCTGCCGCGCGACGTCGATGGGCGCGTGCATTCACCGCTGCTGATCGAGTTCAAGCCAAAGAGCTAATCACTGCTCCGCTTTGCGCCAGCGCCTCACAGTCGGTAACCGCGCTTCATCAGCTGTCTACAACTGCGCAGTACAGTGCGTTTGTGAAACCACGTGACGCCGGTGCTGCTAGCGCTGGCGAAGGGAGTCCCATGAAAGCCATCGTCGCGCTTTGCGCTGCGGTCGCCCTTTCCGGCTGCGCGTACAACGATCCCTACCTCTATAACCGCCCCTATTCCGGCGCCCCCCCGGCGTATTACGGCGACTCGCCCTACTATTACTACGGGTACGGCGCCACTGTGCCGTATGGGTACGGGCCGTTCGGCTATGACTATCCCGGCTACTACTATCCCGACGTGCGGCCCGGTTCGCCCTGGGCCTGGCAGCGCCCGCATCCCCGACCGGACGGAACGGCCGCGAGTCCCCGCACGCCGCGGCCAGAGGGCGGCTCCGGCTACCCGGCGCCGCCACCCGTGAGCAGCGGCGGTGGCGGCAGCGGCTACAACCCGGGAGCTAGCAATGCCGGCCCCACGGGGGGCGGCGGCAGTGGCTACGTGCCGAACCAGCCGCCGGACAAGTGAGCAGCGCGCTCTGAACGAAGGCTATCAGGCCTCGTAAACAATCTGCGCGGCGCCCTGGTCGGCCTGCGCCATCCAGCTTGCCAGGGCAGCGTCGCTCGGGAAGAACTTGGCCTCCTCGCCCAGTTGCAGTTCGGCGATCGCGCCATCGCGCCGCAGCGCCAGCCGCACGTTCAGGCCGCGCACCAGTTCCCCTTGCTCCGACATCTCCCGTTTGGGCGGGAATTCGCGCACCAGCCGGCCAATGTCGGGCGCTTTGCCGTTCACCGTGACGCGCAGGAATTTGCCGAAACGGCAGCGCGCGGTGGCCAGGTCCCAGACCTGGTTGACGGCGAGGCGAAAGCCGCCGAGAAAGCGATCGGGCTGCAGCCGCGCCATCACGATGACGAGTTCGTCGTCCTTGAGCAGGTTGCGGTGAGCGTTGACCACGCCCTCGTCCGCCGTCGCTTCGATGGTGCCGGACTTGTCGTCCAGCTTGAACAGAGCCAGCTTGCCGCGCTGGCCATTGATCACGCGAAAGTCACTGACGATGCCGGCCAGCAACTGCGGCTCGCGGGTGTCGATCAGTTCGTCGATGCGGCGTTTGGCAAAGCGCCGCACCTCCAGGGCCACCTCGTCGAACAGGTGCCCCGACAGGTAGAAGCCGATCGCCGTCTTCTCATAGGTCAGGCGCTCCTTGACGCCCCAAGGCGTGGCCTCGACCAGTGGCGGCTCCTGGGTGCTGGCGGCGTGGGAGTCGCCCATGTCGAACAGGCCGCCTTGATTGGCATTGGCTTCGGCCGCGATGGCGAAATCGAAGGCGCGATCGAGCGAAGCAGCGAGCGATGCCCGATTGAGCTGCAGCGAATCGAAAGCGCCGGCCTTGATCAAGGCCTCGACCGTGCGCTTGTTCAGCCTGGTGCGGTCCACCCGCACGCAGAAGTCGTACAGGCTCTTGAATGCGCCGCCCTCTTCCCGCGCCCGAACGATCGCGTCGATCGCCTGCTGGCCCGTGCCCTTGACCGCGCCCAGGCCATAGCGGATCACGTTGTCGGCGATCGGCTCGAAGCGGTAGCAGCCGCGGTTCACGTCAGGCGGCTCGAATGAAACCCCGAAGTTCTTTTGCGCGTCCTCGAACAACACCTTGAGTTTGTCGGTGTCGTCCATTTCCACCGTCATGTTCGCGCAGAAGAATTCGGCGGTGTAGTGCACCTTGAGCCAGCCGGTCTGGTAGGCCAGCAGCGAGTACGCAGCGGCATGCGACTTGTTGAAGCCATAGCCCGCGAACTTCTCCATCAGGTCGAAGATCTCGTCGGCCTTGTCCTGCCCGATGCCGTTCTTCGCGGCGCCGCTGCGGAAGATCTGGCGGTGCTCGGCCATCTCCTCGGCCTTCTTCTTGCCCATGGCCCGTCGCAGCAAATCGGCGCCGCCGAGCGAATAGCCGCCCAGGATCTGCGCCGCCTGCATCACCTGTTCCTGGTAGACCATGATGCCGTACGTTTCGGACAGCACTGGCTCCAGCAAAGGATGCGAGTAGACGACTTCCTCGCGACCGTTCTTGCGCGCGCAGAAGCTCGGGATGTTCTCCATCGGGCCCGGGCGGAACATCGCGTTCAATGCAATCAGGTCTTCCAGCCGGGAGGGTTTGGCGTCGCGCAGCATGCCCTGCATGCCGCGGCTTTCGAACTGGAACACCGATTCGGTCTTGCCGTCGGTAAACAACTTGTAGGTGTGCGGATCGTCCAGCGGGATCGTCTCGAAGGCGAAGTTTTCCTGGCCCTTGTGGCGCGCGCGGATGAAGTCCTTGGCGATCTCCAGGATCGTCAGCGTCGCCAGGCCCAGGAAGTCGAACTTCACCAGGCCCGCGGCCTCCACGTCGTCCTTGTCGTACTGGCTCACCGCCGAATCGCTGCCGGGCTGCTGGTACAGCGGCGTGAAATCGGTGAGCTTGCCCGGCGCGATCAGCACGCCCCCGGCGTGCATGCCGACGTTGCGCGTCAGGCCCTCCAGCTTTTGCGCCAGGCCCAGCAGGGTCTTGACCTCGTCTTCCTTCGCCAGCCTCTCAGCCAGCAAAGGCTCGACCTTCAGCGCGCCCTCGATCGTGATGTGCTGGCCCGGCTTGTTGGGAATGAGCTTGCTGATGCCATCGCAGAAGGTGTAGCTCATGTCCAGCACCCGGCCGACGTCGCGGATCGCGGCGCGCGCGGCCATCGTGCCGAAGGTGGCGATCTGGCTCAC
>DATNCB010000140.1:0-3737 GCA_035571715.1 Ramlibacter sp. | reverse complement strand
GCCGCTCGTTGTCGTTGGCCTCGGCCGTGCCGAAATTGATCTCTCCGCCCGGCCCGTGTCCCGGCTCCAGCGTGACGGCGGCGTCGGCCGCTGGCGCACGGTCTTCCAGGGCTGCATCCAGGATGACGCTCGGCGCCATCCGGAAGCCCATCGCATCGAGCCAGCCCAGCATCTGGGCGTTCTGCCAGCCGACGGACGTGCGCACATCGCGGATTCCGTGACGGGCGGCCCAGTCGCACAGGGCCCGGAACAGCTTGGCGCCGCCGCCCTGGCCGCGGGCGTCGGGCCGCACGCCGATCATCTCGAGCCGCAGCCCTGGCTGGCTGCGGCCAAACTCGCCCTCGAGCACCCGCGCCAGGATGTAGCCGGCCAGGCCCTTGCTGTCGGTTGCCGCGAACTGTGCATGCAGCGCGGGCTGGCGAATCGCCGCGGCCAGCCGGCGCTCGACGTAGTTGCGCCGCCAGCGGCCTTCGATGGCGGCGTCGATGGCGACGACAGCCGCAAGGTCGTTGCGCGTCAGCGGACGGATGGTGAGCACTTGCTCGGGTGCGATCACGGGCATGATGGCGTTCCTTTAGTTCGATTCGGTTTGATTCAGTCTTCGGCGGAGTAGGCGAAGGCCAGCTCACGATCGGTCTCGGCGTCGAGCATGTCATCGAGCAGCGGCAGCAGCGCCATCGTTTCTTTCTGGATGTGCGAAACCAGGCGTTCGACCAGTTCCAGAGCGGTGCGCCGCAGCGTGCTCCAGCCGGCCTCGTCGATCGTTCCCTGCACCGCGAGCCGCGTCAGCGGCAGCAGCTCGCCCGTGACTTCGCGGATCGCTTCGTGCTCCTCGGTCAACAGTCCGGCCATGCCGCCGTCGCCGGCCTCGGTCATGCGCGGGAAGAGCTGCTCCTCTTCGAACCGGAAATGGCGGTCGACCTCGTGCTCCATCCCGTGGGCGAGCTGCCCGAGCAGTGCTCCCAGCGCGGGATCGAAGCGGGGTGTGCGGGCCATCGCCTGTTCGATCTTGCCCAGCAGATCGAGGTTGCTGCGGTGCTCCTCGTCGAGGATGCGGCTGACCTGGGTTGAATTCATTATTTGCGCCTGGTTAGTATTCCGGTATCACAGTACCGGAATAAAGCTCCGCTGCTTTGAGCTAGCTCAACTTACAGCCTTTTGCAGCCGGCGCAGCAGCGTCGCGTAAAAGAAACAGAACGCCAGCGCGCCGGCCGCGCCGACGGCTGCGGCGGCGGCTGCGAGTTCCCCGCTGCCGGCCGCGATCGCGATCGCGAGTCCGGCCAGGGCGGCGAGATGGCAGCCGAAATGAATCCGCAGCGGCAGCTCGCTGGTCAGCGCCGATGGCGTGGGAGCCCGCCGGCGGCCCGCGCCGCCTGCATGCATGGCGGCCAGGAACGGCAGAATGCGTTGCAGGATGCCGAGCAAGAAGCTCAGCAACCACACGCCGATCAGGCACAGACCGAACCACGTCGCCAGGCGCGGCACCGGCAGGTCCAGCACCAGGCCCGCTGCCAACACCAGGCTCGCAGCCAGCCCGGCCCAGCCGATTTTCACGAGCGTGAAGGAGCGCCCCAATTCGCGCCGCATGCCGGTGCGCAGGGCCTGCAGCATCAATTGCAAATGCAGCGCGAGCGCGGCGGCACCGGCCAGCAAAGCCGCGCAGCGCAGCTCGGTCGCGGCGAACCCGAATACCGCCACCCCTGCCAGCACGAGCGCGGCCACCGCCAGTGCGCACGAGGTCAACTGCGCGCGCTCGCGCGGCACGTCGGCCAGCGCGAACATCGGCACCAGGATGTACGACATGCCCAGACCCAGCATGCCCATGAAGCCATATGGTGCGAACACCAGGTGCAGCGCCAGGGTGGTCTCGCGCGGCGGGGCCGCCCAGCCCAGCCAGGTGCCGGCCAGCGAGAGCGCCGTCACCAGCACCACCGCCAGTGCCGTCAATGCCGCCCAGCCATGGGCCACGACGCCGGGCATGCCACGCGCGCCGCGCAGGTTGCGCACCATCAACACGCCCCACGCTGCCAACGCCGACCCCACCGCGACGGCGCCGGCTGCCAGCAGCGGCGGCTGCGCCAGCCCCATGCCCAGCGCCAGCACGGCAACGCCTGCCGTGTACAGCCACCACAGCGCGGCCAGCAGCCGATGGCCCGGCGCCGCCTGGCGGGTTGCCACCGGCAGCAGCTGCGCGCCGGCGCCCATCGCTGTCATGCCGAGCACGCCGAGGGTGACCAGGTGCAGCGCGGCCAGTGGCCAGCCCAGCGCCGCAGGGGCGTCCGGCCAGATGCTCGCGCCGGCCGCCAGCGCGAGCCAGGCGAGCAGGTGGAACACCACCGCAGCGCCGAAGAAGCGCAGCGGAATCGAAGCCGGCAACAGCCGGTTCTTGGCGCCGCCCAGGAACGCGCCGGGCGCGCTCACGTTGAGCGCCGCAGCAGCAGGCGAACCTCGCCCGCCTCGGCCTGAAGGCGCTCGGCCTCCCAGCCGATCTGCGCCAGCTCGGGGTACAGCATCGCCGGATCGCGGTCATGATGGACCGTCACCGTCGTGTCGTCGCGCAGCGAGCCGACCAGCCGCAGGATCTCCACCAGCGGCTGCGGCGGTGGCGCGCCGCGCACGTCGATGTGCCAGCCGTCATCCGCAAGCCATTGCCGCATCGAGGACTTGCCCTACTTGCCGCCCTGGCCAGCCGCGCGAGCAGCCTCCAGGTGCTTGCCACCAACGATCAATTGAAGCACTTCGGTCGCACCTTCATAAATGCGCAAGGCGCGGATCTCGCGGTACAGCCGCTCCACCGTCACTCCGGTTACCACGCCCAGGCCGCCGTGCAATTGCACCGCGCCGTCGATCACCTGCTGTGCCGCTTCGGTCGCGTACATCTTGGCCATCGAGGCTTCGCGTGTGACGCGCGTGCCCAGCACGTCGCGGGTCCAGGCGCTGCGGTACACCATCAGCGCGGAGGCGTCGATGGCCGTGGCCATCTCGCCGAGTTTGGCTTGCGTGAGCTGGAAGTCGGCCAGCGCCTGGCCGAACATGCGGCGGGCCAGCGTTCGCGAAGTCGCTTCGTCCAGCGCACGGCGCGCAAAGCCCAGCGCCGCCGCGCCGACAGTCGTGCGGAACAGGTCGAGCGTTCCCATCGCGATCCCGAAGCCCTTGCCGGGCTCGCCGAGCAGCCGGTCGCCGCCGACCCGGCAATTCGTGAAGCGGACGGTCGCGAGCGGGTGCGGTGCGATCACCGGGATGCGTTCGCTGGCGTCCAGCCCGGGCGTGTCGGCATCGACCAGGAACGCCGAAATCCCCTTGGCGCCCGGCGCCTCGCCGCTGCGCGCGAAGACGACATAGCGATCGGCGATGCCGCCGTTGGAAATCCAGGTTTTCACGCCGTCGAGCACCCAGCCGTCGCCGTCGCGGCGCGCGGTGGTCGACATGGCGGCGGCGTCGGAGCCGGCATCCGGCTCGGACAAGGCGAAGGCTGCGATCAGCTCGCCGCTGGCCACGCCGGGCAGCAGCGACTCTTTCTGGCGGTCATTGCCGAACAGGCTGACCGGGGCGCTGCCCAGCCCCTGCATGGCGAGCGCGAAGTCGGCCAGGCCCGAGGCCCGGGCCAGCGTCTCGCGCGCCAGGCACAGGCTGCGCACGTCCACCTTCTCATGCAGTCCCCCGTAGGCCCGCGGCACGCAGGCGCGCAGCCAGCCGGCGCGTCCCAGCTCGCCCACCAGATCGTGCACGCAGGCGTA